>SYID01000006.1 GCA_005798925.1 Verrucomicrobiota bacterium | reverse complement strand
CCGATGGCCCTGGCTCACAACCTCAAGCACAACAAGGCCCTGCACGACCACATCATCGTCGTGACGCTCAAGGTCGACGAGGACCGCGCGATCGTGCCGGTCTCGGAGCGCGTGAGCTTCAATTCCCGCGGCCCGAAATTCTGCAAGGTCGACAGCCACGAGGAGTTCCCGTCCGTGCTCAGCGTGACCGGTCTCTTCGGTTTCCGCGAGAAACAGGACGTCTTCCCGGTGCTCGACAAGGCCTACCAGGAACTGGGCATCAACCCCAACCCGCTGGAGACGACCTATTTCCTGAGCCGCGAGACGATCGTGCGCGCGACCGCCGGCTTCTCGCTCAACGCGGTGCAGGAGAAGCTCTTCGAGGTGCTCAACCGTAATTCCCTCTCCGCGACGGCGTACTTCAACCTGCCGCCGGGCCGCGTGGTCGAACTGGGCATGCAGGTCGAGCTCTGAGCCGGCTCAGCGGGGCGCTTCGACCTTGAAGACGAACGCCTGCTTGCAGGGGTGGTTCTCTTCGTCGGCCATCTCCCGCGGCGTGGTGATGACGCAGACGGCCCCGAGCTGCTCCCAGGGGAGCAGGTCGGGCCAGCCGAGCAAGGTGATGGCCGAGCCCGGCGCCGGACACAGGGCCTGCGTGCGCACCTGCGGGCCTGGCCAGCCGAGGCAGATCACATACGCGACGCGGCCGTCGCGCGACCGCGTGAAACGATAGGCGCCTTCGGCGGCAGGTTCGGCGGGAAGCACGCCCGTGACGGCCTCGCCGTTCACGTCGAGCCATTCTTCGACGTAGACGAAGTGACGCACGGACGCCTCGTCGACGGGGTCGACGTTATGATAACGGCCGGACGCCCCGCGCCCCGCGACGGCGTCTTCGATCAGCCGGAGGAGGACCTCCTCCGAGGCGACCGGCCTGAGCGGAACGCACCCGGCGAGCCAGACGGCGAGCAGGAGGCAGGCGGAGAGACGGACCGCCTTCACGGGCTCACTTGGCGCCCTTGCTCCTGGCGATCAGGTCGTAGAACCGGTCGAAGAGCACGTCGGCGTCGTTCGGGCCAGGGCCGGCCTCCGGGTGATACTGCACGGATAAGACCGGCTTGTCCTTGAGGCGCAGGCCGGAGACGGTGTCGTCGTTGAGGTTCACCTCGGTCACGACGGCGCCGCAACGCTCGAGGTCTTCGCGCTTGGAGGCAAAACCATGGTTCTGCGCGGTGATGGAGACGCGGCCCTCTTCGGTGTTCTTGACGGGCTGGTTGCCGCCGCGATGGCCGAACTTGAGCTTGTAGGTCGAGGCGCCGATGGCGTGCGTGATGATCTGGTGCCCGAGGCAGATGCCGAAGACAGGGTAGGTCTTGATGAGGTCGGCGACGGCGTCGTGGGCATACTTCAGGGCGGCGGGGTCGCCGGGTCCGTTGGACAGGAAGACGCCGTCTGGATCGAAGGCGCGGATCTCCGACGCCGGGGTGCGGGCCGGGAAGACGTGGACGTCGAAGCCGGAAGCGACGAGCCGGCGGAAAATGGAGGTCTTGGCGCCGAAGTCATAGGCCGCGATGCGGTACTTGGTGGCGCGGGCCTTCGGCTTGTTGAGATGCGTGCCCGGGACGGTGAAGGCCTCGCAGTCGCCGGCCTGGGCGTTGAAGTGATAAGGGGCCTTGCAGGTGACGTCCTTGACGAAGTCGGCGCCGACGGTGCCGCTCCAGGCGCGGGCGCGCCTGAGGGCCTCCTCGTCGCCGATGCCCTCGGTGGAGAGGCAGGCTTTCATCACGCCGGCGGAGCGCAGCTTCTTGGTGAGCGAACGGGTGTCGACGCCTTCGATGCCGGGGATGCCGTATTTCGCCAGCCAAGCGCTCAGGTCGGTCGTGGCGCGCCAGTTCGAGACGATGGGCGAGAGTTCACGCACGACGAAACCGGCGACGTGCGGACGGGCGGACTCGAAGTCGTCCTCGTTGACGCCGTAATTGCCGATCTGCGGCGCGGTCATCGTGACGATCTGTCCGAAGTAGGAGGGATCGGTGAGGCTTTCCTGATAGCCCGTCATGCTCGTGTTGAACACGACCTCGCCGCAGAGCGTGGCCGGGGCCCCGAACGCCCTGCCCCGAAGAATGGTCCCATCTTCAAGAGCGAGCACGGCAGGTCGGTTCATGAGGTGGTTTTGAATGAGGCTTCCGCCCCCATGTGAAGCAAAAAAAGTTCCCGCGCGAAGATAGTCCTTCGTCGCGACCGCGGACGCGCCCGGACAAACCCGCCAGCGCGTTCAGAAACCGTTGGCCGGATCGCCGCCCAAGGGCGCCGGGGGCCGGGCCCTAGGGTCGAGGCTATCGGCTGCATAGGGCTTGTGGACCTGCCACCCCGCCCGGAAGGGAGCTCCGAACGACTTCACCTGTTCCGTGATGGCCCGCAGGACCGCCGGGACGGCTCGCTGAGACCACTCCGGGTGCAGCCAGACGTTGGGGCTGAGCCACTTGCCGCCCACGGCCTCGGTCCAGCGGTCGATGCTGTCCGGGGCTTCGACGATGAGTTTGACTTCGTCGGCCCGGGCAAGGGAGTCCGCCAGCGGGGGCTTCGCCCACTTGGGACTGACGGTGACCCAAGCGAAGCCCCGGGCGATGGGATAAGCCCCGCAGGTCTCGAGATGGGCCTTGAGCCCGACCGAGGCCAAGGCCGCGAGCAGCGGCCCCAGGTCATGCACGCAGGGCTCGCCGCCGGTGAGGACCACGAACTCCGGACGGGACGAGGCGGCTTCGGCCGCCAGCGCTTCGGCCGAGGACTTCCGGACCTGCTTCGGGACGAACCCCGGATGCCAGGTGGAGGCGGAATCGCACCAAGCGCATTTCACCGGGCAACCCTGCAGGCGGATGAAGAAGGCCTTTCGTCCGAGATGGACGCCCTCTCCTTGCCAGCTGAGGAACGTCTCGTTGACCGGATAGACGTCGGCCATGGTCAGGCCTTCGGCTGATAGCTCGCCTTGTTCTTCGTATCCTCGTGCAGGATGATCTGCCGGACCCAGGCGCGACCGCCGGTCTCCTTGCGCACCATCGGGTCGAAGGTCTCGAACAGGAACTTCGCGATGCCTTCGGTGGAGACCGAGTCGATGACCAAGGGACGGAAAAGTCTCGGGTAATCCTTGAGCAGCTTCTCGCGGACGGGATCTTCCTTCGCGAAAAGGCACGCGTGGTCGAGGTGGTCGGCGATCCAAGCCTTGAGGAAGCCGAGGCCGCCGAAATCGACGACGAAACCACGCTCGTCGAGACGCTCGCAGACGAACTCGATCTCGATGGCCCAGTTATGACCGTGCAGGAAGGAGCAATGCCCGTCATGCCGATGCTGCCGGTGGGCGAACGGGATGTCTCGGTAGGTCTTGCTGCAGGTGAACATGGGACAGCCAGCAGATAGGAGAGCCGCAGGCCGGGTCGCAAGGAAGATGCGGTTGGCGGCGCCGCGGAAAGGCCCCAAAAGAGGCCGGCTAAACCCTCCGTCAGCAGGCCTCGGAAGGCGACGAAACGGACCGGCCTTAGAACGAGTGGGACAGGCCGAGGGACCAGATCTCGCTCGAGTGGACCGGATTGACCAGGGTGCCGTTGGGTCGGCCGGACAGGTTGTTGTTCTTCAGCGGAGTGCTGTAGAAGAGGTAGGCGACGGTCTTGGCCCCCAGCTGATAGTTCAGGCCGGTGGCGATGTGCGTGGAGAACGCCGCGCTCTCGAGGTCTTCGGCGTAGGCCGTGAAGCCGGCGGCGTTCAGGGTGTTCTTGTCGCGGAACTGACGGATCGCCGTGGTCTGCAGCGAGAACTTCAACGATTCCGTCCAGTCGTAACGTGCGCCGAGCGTGCCGGTCAACGTGGTGCCGGGGCGGAAGTTGGCGTCATAGGCCACCGCGCCTTGGGCGCCGACCTGCCAGAAGAACCACGGGTGGTCCGCGTCGGCCGAGTATTCGCGACGCACGGCGAGCATGAGATCGGTCGAACCAGTGCCAGGCTGCAGGTAACGGCGGGAGACGTTCAACGTGAGGTCGTCCTCACCGGTCGGCAGCTTCACGCCGGCGATGACGACGTAGTCCGACCACTTGAAGCGGGTCGAGAGCGCGATGTCACCGAGGCCGTCGACGTCCTGACTGGTGTTGACCGGAGTCGGATTCGCGACGGTCGGCAGGATGTTCGTTCGCAAGGTCCGGTCCACGCGCGGGATCGAGAGCGACCAGACTTGGCCGGCAAAATTCGTCTCGAGGGTCGTCGTGACATTGCGATGCACCGCATAGAAGTGCGCATGGGCGTCGTTGTTGCGCCGGTTCTGGTCGACGTAGTCATAACGGACATCGACCGTGAACGGGCTGGTGGCCGCCGCCGGACGGTCCAGCAGATTATCGACCGGCACCCGGACGCAACCACACGGGCAGGCCTGGGCTTCGGTGGTGGCGCCGAGGGCGAGGAGAGAGCAAAGAGCGGCTCGGGTGGTGCGCCCAGAGAGGAAGGAAGTTTTCATGAGACTGTCTTTTGAGTGTCACCGACGCGGGTGTGGCGGTCCGCGCAGGCGAAGATGCGCACCAGGTGGGTGCGGCTTGGGTGAGGGAGTGAGCCACGCGCCGGTCGAACTGACCGCGACCGGCAACGGTGATCAGCCAAGCGTCCGAGGAGGCGGCACCGGCACCTCGCCGGAGCGGGTCCGCCCGACTTCATCCGGCGGCCGGGGATGCTCCTGACTCTGAAAAACCTGGG
>SYID01000070.1 GCA_005798925.1 Verrucomicrobiota bacterium | reverse complement strand
TTTCTTCACGCTCGAGCTGTTCAAGCAGGGGGCGCGGGTCCTGCTGATCGGCCCGTTCGTCGTGCTGGTCGTCGCCGGCGTCACCACCGGCGAAGCCGTCAAGGCGGGGCAATACCAAGGCTTCGGCCCGGTGGCCGCGCAACCGCGCTGGCTGCAGGCGGTCGAGATCTACCTCCTGGTCGACTTCATGGATTACTGGTTGCACCGGCTCTTCCACACGGGCGCCTGGTGGCCGTTCCATGCGGTGCACCATAGTTCCGAGCACCTCGACTGGCTGTCGGCGGTCCGCGTGCATCCCGTCAACGAGGCCGTGAACAAGCTCGCCCCCGCCGTACCCTTGCTGCTCCTGGGCTTCGACCCTTCCGTCACCATCGGCGTGGCGGGCTTCTTGACCTTCTATGCGATCTTCCTGCACGCCGACGTCGACTGGGATTTCGGCCCCCTCCGCTCCGTCATCGCGACGCCGGTCTTCCACCGATGGCACCATTCGAAGGATCCGGCGGCCATCGACAAGAACTTCGCCGGTCTGTTGCCGCTCTGGGATATCCTCTTCGGGACATATTACATGCCGCGCGACCGGCTGCCTTGCGATTTCGGCGTCCCTGAAAAGGTGCCCGGGGGCTATTTCGGCCAGCTCTGGCATCCGTTCGCGGGCTGGTTCAAGCGAAAGAAGCCGCCGCTCGCCTGAACCGGTCTTGCTTCCCCGTTTGCATTGGTCCTCCCGCTCGTTAGGATAGGGGACTCAGCCGATGTATCCTCAGGACCTCCGCGAAAACTGGCATGCCGGCCAAGGGCTCTGGAAGGACGTGCCCGCCGCGGAGTGGAACGACTGGCACTGGCAGCTCCGCAACCGCATCACCACCCTTGCGCAGCTCGAGGAGCGGCTGACGCTGACCAAGGAAGAGCGGGAAGGTTGTCTCTTTGCCTCGCATAAGCTGTCCCTGTCGATCACGCCCCATTTCTTCAACCTGATCGACCCCAAGGATCCGCACTGTCCGGTCCGTCGGCAGGTCATCCCGCGCATCGAAGAATCCTATGTCGCCCCGGGCGAATCCGAAGACCCTGTCGGCGAGGAAGGCACCATGCCCGTCCCGGGCATCGTCCACCGTTATCCGGACCGCGTCCTCTTCCTGGTCACCGACCGGTGCGCTTCCTATTGCCGTTATTGCACGCGCAGCCGCCTGGTTTCCAACGCCCAGGCTTATGATTTTCACCCCGAGCTCGAAGCCGGCCTGAAGTATATCGAGGCCCATCCCGAGATCCGCGATGTCCTGCTGTCCGGCGGCGACCCGCTGCTGCTGTCCGACGCCAAGCTGGACGCGCTCCTCGGACGTCTCCGCGCGATCAAGCACGTCGAGTTCATCCGCCTCGGTTCGCGCATCCCGGTCTTCCTCCCGCAGCGCATCACGTCGGAGCTCGCTGAGATCTTCCGCAAGCACGGGCCGATCTGGATGAGCATCCACACGAATCATCCCAAGGAGATCACCCGCGAGCTGGCGGCCGCCTGCGAACGCCTGTCCTTCGCCGGCGTCCCGTTGGGCAACCAGTCCGTCCTGCTCGCCGGCATCAATGACGACGCCGAGGTGATGAAGTCGCTCGTCCATCGCCTGCTGATGATGCGCGTCCGTCCTTATTACCTCTACGCCTGCGACCTGATCGAAGGCTCGACCCATTTCCGCGCGCCCATCCAGAAAGGCATCGACATCATCCGCGCGTTGCGGGGGCATACGACCGGTTACGCGGTCCCGCAGCTCATCATCGACACCCCCGGCGGCGGCGGGAAGGTCCCGATCAATCCGGAATACGTCCAGGCCATCCACGACGGGATCGTCGAACTGCGTAATTTCGAGGACCGGGCTTACGTCTATCCTTCCGGGACGAAGATGCCGGATGTGTACAAGGTGTAAGCGGATAGCGGTTGGCGGTTAGCGGCTGGGAGGGCAGTTCACTCAAAGGGGGAATCGGAGACCGGATGATTGGCAGGGGTCTGTCCTTGGGTAGGGCTGACCGCCTCGGTCAGCCGCGGTTAAGCGAGGGCGCTTAACCCTACCTCGAAATAGGCCCACAGCATTCTATCCGGTTTCCGGTCTCCCCTTGGCTTGGGGCTTTCCTATCCGCTAACCGCCAACCGCTAACCGCTAATGGCGGCATGGCTTCCGCCTTGCCGACCAATACGACTCACCGGGGTTTTAATCCGGTCAGCGCTCAAAGTGGTGGGCTCGTAGGGATTCGAACCCCAAACGTCTGATCCGTAGTCAGAAATGATATCCATTTCACCACGAGCCCGTAGTGAGGGGTTTGAGCAAACGACACCCGGCTCCTAAGGCAAGGAATTTTTCAGGCCTGCGCCTGATGGAGGGCCACGGTGCCGAAAAGCATCCTTTTATGGCTTACCTTGGCGAAACCGGCGGCCTTGAGCTCCGCATCGAGACCGGCGGCGTCGGGAAAACCCGCGATGCTGGTGCCGAGATATTTATAAGCGCCGAAGTCCCCGGTGAGCAGTCCCGCGAGCACCGGGAGCACGCAGCGCACGTGGATGAAGTGGAACGGCGCGAACCAGGCGCTCGGCTGGGAGAATTCGAGGATCAGCAGCGTGCCGTCGGTACGCAGGATACGACGGAGCTCGCCGAGACCTTTGGCGCGGTCTTCGAAGTTGCGCACGCCGTAGGCGATCGTGACCACGTCCTGGGAGGCGTCGGCGATGGGGAGCCGCATGCAGTCGCCGGACTTGAACTCCAACGCGACGCCTTCTTGCTTCGCGCGGACGCGGCCGATCTCGAGCATCGGCTCGCAGAAGTCATAGCCGACGACGACGCAGTCGGCGGGGAGGTCGCGGCGCAGGGCGAAGGCGACGTCGCCGCTGCCGGTGGCGAGGTCCGCCACGACCCTCGGTCGGACGGCCTTGGCGGCGGCGACGAGCTGCTCGCGCCAGCCGACGCAGAGCCCCAGGCTCAGGATGCGGTTCGCGAAGTCGTAGCGGGAGGCGATCCCGGAGAACATGCGTTGGACGGCGGAGCCTTCGGGCATGGGCTTACCCTCCGCACATCGGGGAGAAGGTCAAGAGGGCGGCTGAATAGGGGACACGTTGACACGGGGGCACGTGGGCAAGGGGAGGGACAAAATCCTCTCTTTGGCCAAGGGGGTGGGTTTTCGGCTCGTTGCTATCTCCCCTTGTCAACGTGCCAGCGTGCCCACGTGTCCCCTCGACTAGACAAAAACTCCCCCGCCCATGAGGACGCGGTCGTGGTAGACGGCGAGGACCTGGCCGGGCGCGAGGCCGCGCTGGGTCTCGGCGAAGCGCAGGCGGACGGAGCCGTCCGGCTGCGGTATGAAGCGGGCCGGGGTCGCCTTGTCGCGGTAGCGCACGCGGGCGAGGATGTCCTGTTCGCCGACCACGGGCCGGTTGATCCAGGTGAAGTCGCGCGCGACGGCCTCGCTGGTGTAGAGCCACGGGGCGTGGGGGCGGTCGAAGGCCACATGCAGGGTGTTGGTCGCGAAATCCTTCTTCACCACGACGAAGTATTCGTGGTCGGTGTTCGAAGGCAGGCCGATGCCCTTGCGCTGCCCGATCGTGTAGCGGTGCAGCCCGCGATGCCGGCCGATGGCCTTGCCGGCGGCGTCCACGATCGGGCCGGGCGAGTCGGGGATGTGCCGTTCCAGAAACGCCTGCACGGGCACCTGGCCGAGGAAGCAGATGCCTTGGCTGTCCTTGCGTTCGGCGTTCGGAAGCTTCGCGTCAGCGGCGAGCTTGCGCACTGCGGGCTTCAGCAGCTCCCCGATCGGGAAGATCGCTTTGGCCAGTTGCTCCTGACGCAGCAGCGCGAGGAAGTAGGACTGGTCCTTGTTCGGGTCGAGGCCTTCGAGCAGGTCGAACGTCCCGTCGGCGTTTTCGCGACGGCGCGCGTAGTGGCCGGTCGCGATGACGTCGAAGCCTTCTTGGAGTGCCTTGCGTAGGAAGACGCCGAACTTCATCTCGCGGTTGCAGATGATGTCGGGATTGGGGGTCAGGCCGTTCCGATAGCCGTCGACGAGGTATTGGACGACCGTGTCCCGGTAGTCACGGACGAGGTCGATGACCCGGAAGGGCAGTCCGAGGTGTTCGGCCACCGCCTGGGCGTTGCGGACATCGTCTTCCCAAGGGCATTCGCCGGGGAACGGCAGGCCTTCCTCGTTCATCCAGGTCCGGAAGTAGGCCGCCTGCACCTCATGCCCTTGCTGCTTGAGCAGAAGGGCCGCCACGGCGCTGTCTACGCCGCCGGAAAGGGCTACCATGACCTTGGACATGCGAACATAGGGTAGGAGCCCCCGGGCAGGCAGGGCGAGAGCGGAGATGGGGCCCGCCGGAATGCGTTGGACTGACCCCGGTCGGCCGGTAATTTAAGCTCACTTTGATGAAAACGCATCGCCTCTTCATCCTGTCCGCCGTGTTCGGTCTCTCCGTCGGACTCTTGTCCGCCGCCGACAAGAGGAAGGAGAAGGCTCCTCCGTTTTTCGGCACGAAGGCCATCGGCAAGAATATCATCACCGCCTCCGACCCGAGCGTATTCAAGGAGCTGTCCGACGGCGGGGAAGCCATGCGCAAGGTCTTCGACCGACGGATTTCGGATTGGGCTGAGACGAAGGTCTGGCTCTTCAAGGTCGTTTATGCCGACCGTGCCGAACCGACGGAAGTCCAGGTGAACAAGGAATTTTCCGACGTCGCCAAGGCCAGAAGCTTGGCTCTGAAATACGCCAAGGCGGTCGGGCAGCTGCCCGCCTGTCTGCGTCGGGATGTCCGGTCGATCACCATTCACGACGGCGAGCAGCCTTTCGGCGGCGGCAACCATAACATCCTCATCCACGTCCAGCAGGCCGTGAAACTGGAGAAGGACGGCATCCTGGAGGAGGTCTTGTTCCATGAGGCCACGCACACTTCCATCGACGGCGACCACAAGGAAGCGGCCGGTTGGATCGGCGCCCAGAAGGCGGATGGCGGCTTCATCTCGACTTACGCCGCCGAAAACCCCGTGCGGGAAGACCTGGCCGAATCCTTCCTCAGCTACTTCGCCGTGAAACACCGGCGGAGCCGTATTTCCGGGGAGGCCTACTCCGTGATCACGAAGGCGATACCCGCCCGGATGGCTTATTTCGAGTCCCAGAAGCTCGATCTCCGTCCCTGCGTGAAATAGCCGGGCGGCGCGGCCTCGGGGGCAGGCATCGCCCTTGCCCTCCTTTGGTCCACCTGTTTTCCTTGCTCCATGCGTCTCGGCTTCCTTTTCCTGCTGCTTGGTCTCCTGCCTCTCTCCGCTCAGAACGCCCAGCTGGCGGGCATGCAGCAGGATCTCGCGGAGCTCCGCATCGAGGTCGAGAAACTGAAGCTCGAGAACGCCGACCTGCGCGCCTCGCTGGCCCGCGCCAAGGCGGGGCTGGGGCAGCCGGCCGCGGCGGGCGACTCGCTCGCCAAATCGCGCGCCGAAATCCTCAACGAAGTCGACCGTCGGCTCAAGCAGCAGACCGATGACGTCAACGCGGCGCTCGCCGAACTCACCCGTCAGGTGAACGCCGCCCTCGGCAAGTCCGGCGCGGCCCCTGCGGCGAAGTCCGGCAAAGCCGCGCCCGAGTCCGTGGTCGAGGAGGCCGCCCCTGCCGACATTCCTCGTTCCGGCATCAAATACCGCGTCAAAGCGGGCGATACCGTCACGAAAATCGCCCTGCGTAACGGCTCCAAGGTCGAATGGATCCTGAAAGCGAATAACCTATCCTCGCCTGCCGCCTTGAAAGCGGATGTCGATATCTTCGTCCCGCAGCCGGAAACCGCCGGTCGCTGACCCCTCTCAAGCAAAGTCATGGCCACTCCTCCCAAGAAATCCCTCGGTCGCGGTCTCGGTTCCCTCATCGGCGGAGGCGTGAAACCCGCCCAGCCGGCCGCCGCTCCCGCTGCGGCTGCGGCTGCCGCTCCCGCGCCGGTCGCGCCAGGCCTCTTGCTGCAGGAACTGCCGCTGGCCTTGATCGTCCCGAATCCGCGTCAGCCACGCCGAGATTTCGACCCCGCCCAGGTGCAGGAGCTCGCCGACTCCATCCGTTCCGAAGGGCTCATGCAGCCCATCGTCGTCCGCAAGGCGAAGGAAGGGTATGAGCTCATCGCCGGCGAGCGGCGCCTCCGCGCGTTCAAGCTGCTCGGCCAGCCGACCATCACCGCCCGCATCCTCGAGGCCACCGACGCTTCGAGCGCCGTGCTCGCCCTCGTCGAGAACCTCCAGCGCGCCGACCTCAATCCGATCGACGAGGCCCTCGGCTTCGCCTCGCTCATGCGCGACTTCAGCCTCACGCAGGAAGCCGTCGCCGACCGCCTGGGCAAGCCGCGCGCGACCATCGCGAACAGCGTCCGCCTGCTCGCGCTGGAGACCGAGATCCAAGGCTACCTCCGCAAGGGCCAGCTGTCCGCCGGCCACGCCAAAGCCTTGCTCGGCGTCGCCGAAGCTTCGCACCGCCTGCTGGTCGCCCGGCTCGTCCTTGAGAAAGGCCTCTCCGTCCGCGCCACCGAGGCCGAGGTGAAGAAGCTCGGGGCCACCAAGAAAGGCCAGCGCAAGCAGGCCGAGAAGACCGTCGTGGCCGATGTCCAGAAGCGGCTCGTGTCGCACTTCGCCGCGCCCGTCACGGTCGTCCGCAAGGGCGGCAAAGGCAGCATCTCGATCCCCTTCGGCAACGACGACGAACTCGCCCGCCTCCTCGAGAAGATTGGGATCAAGATCTGAGGGGGCTAGTGGGCACGGTGACACGGTGACACGGGGTGATGGGGCGGCAACCCCCTTGTCCCCGTGTCACCATGCCAGCGTGTCCCCTGCGCTTTAAGCGCTGAGTTCCGCTGCGCGGAACTCAGTGCTTAAAGTGCCGCCTGCCGGTGAAGACCAGCGCCATGCCGCGCGCGTCGGCGGCGGCGATGACGTCGGCGTCCTTCACGGAGCCTCCGGGCTGGATGGCGCAGGTCGCGCCGGCGTCGGCCGCGGCGAGCAGGCCGTCGGGAAAGGGGAAGAAGGCGTCGGACGCGATGGCCGAGCCCTGCAGCGAGAGCTTGGCCTCGCCGGCCTTCCACACCGCGATGCGGGAGGAATCGATGCGGGACATCTGGCCGGCGCCGACGCTGAGCGTGCGTTCCTTGCCGGCGTAGACGATGGCGTTGGACTTCACGTGGCGGACGACGCGCCAGCCGAAGAGCAGCGCGGTCATCTCGTCGGCGGTGGGCTGGCGCTTGGTCACGACCTTGAAGTCGCGCGGATTGACCGGCTTCTGGTCGCGGTCCTGGACGAGCACGCCGCCGATGACGGCGCGCACCTCGCGGAGGGTGTCGGCGCGGAGGCCGACCTTGGCGCGCATGAGGCGGAGGTTCTTCTTCTTCCCGAAGATCGCGAGGGCGTCGGCGTCGAACTCCGGCGCGATGATGACTTCGGAGAAGATCTCGGCGATGGCTTCGGCGAGGCCCTTGTCGACGGTGCGGTTGGCGACGATGATGCCGCCGAAGGGGGCCTGCTTGTCGGTTTCGAAGGCCTTGTGCCAGGCTTCGAGGAGCGTGTCGGCCGAAGCCACGCCGCACGGGTTGGTGTGCTTGAGGATGCCGATCGTCGGGCGCTCGAACTCGCCGATGAGGTAGGTCGCGGCGGTGATATCGAGGATGTTGTTATAGCTGAGTTCCGTGCCCTGCAGCTGGTCGAAGGCCTCGTGGAAGGAGCCGTAGAGCGCGGCCTGCTGGTGCGGGTTCTCGCCGTAGCGGAGGCGCTGGGCGATGGACAGGGTGGAGGTGAAGCGGGAGGGCAGGCCGAGGACGTTGCCGAGGCCCGGCTGGGCCTGCGATTCGAGGTAGTTGGCGATCGCGGCGTCATAGGCCGAGGTGCGCTGGAAGACCTTGAGGGCGAGTTCGCGGCGGAGTTCGCCTAGGGTCTCGGGCGCCTTCATCGCGGCGAGCAC
>SYID01000069.1 GCA_005798925.1 Verrucomicrobiota bacterium | reverse complement strand
GCGAGCGGCTCGCGGATGGCGTCGGCCCAGATCTGGTAGCTGACGGCGTTCAGGTGCAGGAGGTCCGGCATGACGGACTTCTCGAGCGTGCCGTCGGCGGTGAGGAACTTGGCGCCGATGTCGAGGTAGCGGACCTTCTGGCCGTCGTCGAACTTCGCGATGAGGGCGTTGACGGCCTTGTTCTTGGCGCGGCCGGGGTTGTTGGCTTCGGTGGCGCCGCGCGGGAAGATCGCGAGGAGCAGGACCTTGGTGTCCGGCGAACGCTTGTGGATCGCGGCGATGACGGCCTTGATGCCGGCGGCGACCTGCTCGGGGGAGTTCTCGACGACTCCGGAGTTGTTGGTGCCGATCATGAGCACGGCGGCCTTGGGCTTGAGGCCCTCGAACTCGCCGTTTTCGACGCGCCAGAGGACATGCTGGGTACGGTCGCCGCCGATGCCGAAGTTGGCGGCCTTGTACTGGCCGAACTCCTTGTCGAAGATGGCGGGGTGGCGCGCCCAGCCGGCGGTGATCGAATCGCCGAGGAAGACCACCTGGGCCTCGCCCTTCTTGGCGATCTCGACGAACGACGCGTGCGATTTGAGGAAACCGCCGCTGACCTGGCCGGTCTTGGGGTCGAACTTGGGCGCGGCGACGTCGGCCGGCTGAAGCGGAAGCTTCACGGCCGGAGCGGCCGGCTTCTTGGCGGGGGCTTTCTTGGCCTCTTGGGCGACGAGCGGGGCGGCGCCGAACAAGGCGAGTCCGAGGAGGAGGGACAGGGAGCGTTTCATGGGGCGAGGGTGCCCGATGCTTACGCCGCGGCGGCCCCGGGTGTCAACGCCGGCCGCCGATGCTTGCCGAGCGGCGCTCCCTTGCGGTAGCGTGCCCCATGACCCAACCGCTGCGCTTCGTGACCAAGGCCGACGCCCTGAAGGAAGAGTACAAAGGACGCACCAATTACTGGCTGACCCGCCCCGAACTCACCGGCGCCAAAGACCTGCAGGTGTGCGAGGCGACCCTGCCCGCCGGCGAGGGCCACGCCTTCCACACCCACCCCGAACTGGAGGAGATGATCTATGTGCTCGCCGGCGAGGTGGAGCAGTGGGTCGAGACCGAGAAGCGCATCCTGAGGCCGGGCGACGCGGCGCACATCCCGGCCGGCGTCGTGCACGCCACGTTCAACGTCTCGAAGTCCGACGCCACGATCCTCGCGATCCTTTCGCCCGGCGCGAGCCGCGGGCCGTTCATGGTCGACGTCAGCACCCAGGCTCCGTGGAAGAACCTGCGCGCGCAGGCGTGAGCTTGCTCACCCGTCATCGCGGCCTGCTCGCCGCATGCGCGCTCCTGCTCGCCGGCGCGATCGTCCCTTATGTCGTCTGGGGCGAGGCCTTGGACGCGACGTTCACGGCCGGAGGCGCGCGCGCCTGGATGGCCGGCTATGGCGCGGCGGGCGGCCTCGCCGGCGCGGGCCTGCTCGTCGCCGATCTCCTGCTGCCGATCCCGAGCACGCTCGTGATGTCGGCCCTCGGCCTCGCCTACGGCACGCTCGTCGGCGGTCTCTACGCCGCGGCCGGCACGGTCGTGGCCGGCCTGCTCGCGTATGGTCTCAGCCGTTGGCTGGGCCGGCCGCTCGCCGTCCGCATCGCCGGCGCCGACGCGCTGGCGTCCGGCGAGAAACTCTTCGCAGGCGGCGGCGCCTGGCTGGTGGCGGGTTCGCGCTGCCTGCCGATCCTCCCCGAAGCGATCGCCTGCCTGGCCGGCCTGTATCGCATGCCCTTCCGGACGTTCCTCCTCGCGCTGCTCTGCGGCGGCGTACCGACGGGCTTCCTGTTCGCGGCCATCGGCGCGGTCGGCCAGACCGAACCGGCGTGGGCGCTGGCGCTCAGCGTGGCCGTGCCGACGCTGCTCTGGCTGCTCGCCCGCCGCTGGCTGAGCCGCTGATCAGCGGAGTTCCTTGATCCGGACGTTGCGGTACCAGACGCGCTTGGCCTCGTCCTGGAAGCCGATGTGTCCTTCGACCGGACGGTCCTTCATCGGGGAAGCGGCGAGGTCGAGCACGATGGTGCGCTCGCCGTTGAAGTCGACGGTGAGACGGCGGTCCTTGAGCGTGAGGGTGTAGCGGTTCCATTCGCCGGCGGGCTTCACCATGTTCTTCGAGGCGCCCATCGCGCGGATGATGCCCCCGCAGTCATGATGGCCGGGCTTGGCGAGGCCGTGCGTGTCGAGGATCTGGAGCTCGATGCCCTTCGCGACGGGATCGAGCGGATCGGCGACGCAGAAGAAGACGCCGGAGTTGCCGGTGGGCTCGAACTTGAATTCGAGGTCGAGGACGAAGTCGCGGTACTTGCGCTCGGTGAAGAGATAGGCGTCGAAACGCTTCCAGCCGGTCTCGCCCGCGCGCGGCTGCAGCGTGACGGCGCCGTCGGCGTCGTAGACCCAGTTGCCCTTGGTCCGCCAACCGGCGAGGTCCCGGCCGTTGAAGAGCGGCACGAAGCCCGGCGCGTCCGCCGCGGGATGCGGCACGGGCGCGGCGGCGGGGCTCACGGGATAGGGTTCGGACGCCGCGACCAGGGCGAGGGGCAGCAGGCAGGCCAGCAGGGGAAGGCGGGGCATGCCCTCCGAGGTAGCCATCCGCCGGCGGAGGTCGAGCCGCTTATGGGGTTGGTCGGACGCCTTGTCTTACTAAAGATAAGACATGGGCCGCCCCTCCCTCTGCTCCGCCTTCCTCTGCCTGCTCGCCGGCTGCGTCGCGCCGAGCACCCCGCCGCCGCCGAACATCGTCGCCGAGGGCGTGCCGCCCGTCCCGGCCGCGCTCGCCGCCGAACTCTCGCCCTACCTCGGCCTCGGGGGCGCGGGCTTCCGCGGCTGGCACGCGACGCGCCGCGCCGCGCTCGTGACGACGCGCGTCGGCGACGCCTCGCACCTGCACCTGATGGACGCGCCCCTCGCCAGACGCGTCCCGCTGACCGGCGGCGTCGAACCCGTGAGGAGCGGACGGATGCAGCCGGGCGGGACGCTCCTGCTTTACTCCGCCGACGTGGGCGGCGACGAGAACTACCAGCTCTACCTCAAGGACCTCGCGAACCCGAAGGCGCCGCCCGTCCGGCTCACCGGCGGCGCGTCGCGCAACGTCGCGGCCTGCTGGTCGCCCGACGGCCGCCGGATCGCCTACGCGACCAACCGCCGCAACGGGAAGGACACCGACATCGTCGTCGTCGAGGCCCGGCCGCCGCACGCGGAACGCGTCGTGCACACGGGGACCTCGGCCGGGTGGTCGCCCGTCGAGTGGTCGCCCGACGGCGCCCGGCTCCTGCTGCGCCGGTCGCTCGGCCAGGCGGAGGCGAGCCTCTGGACGATGGACGTGGCCACGACGACGAAGACGCAGGTCTCGCCCAAGACGGGCCGCCATTATTTCGGCGCCGCGGCTTTCGCCGAGGGCGGCCGGTCGGTCGTCGCCCTCGCCGACTTCGGCGCGGACTTCCTCGGTCCGGTCCGGCTCGACCTGCGCACCGGCGAAGCCCGCCGGCTCGCAGGCGGCCAGGACTGGGACGGCGAGGAGCTCGCGGTGTCCGACGACGGCGCCCGCCTCGTCGTCGCCTTCAACGTCGAAGGCTTCTCCGAGCTCCGCTGCTGGGACCTGACGGCCGGCCGGACCCTGGCCGCGCCCAAGCTCAAGGCCGGCGTGCTGAGCGGACTGGAGTTCCGCCCCGGCAGCCATGAGGTCGGCTTCTCCCTGAACAGCGAGGACTCCGCGAGCGACGCCTGGTCGGCCGACCTCGACAGCGGGGCGGTGACGCGCTGGACGAACCGCACGACGAAGCCGAAGGTCACGATCCCCAGCCCGACGCCGGAGGTGGTGCGCGTGCCGAGCTTCGACGGCCTGAGCGTCCCGGCGCTGGTCTATCATCCCGACGCGCAGAAGTTCCCCGGCCGGCGGCCCGTGCTGATGATCTTCCACGGCGGGCCCGAAGGCCAGTCGCGGCCCGGATACCGCGGAAGCTTCCATTACTACCTGAACGAACTCGGCGTCGCGCTGGTCTATCCTAACGTACGCGGCTCGACGGGCTACGGCCGCAGATACCTGGCGATGGATGACGGCCTGCGACGCGGCGACGCGGTCAAGGACGTCGCCGCGGTCCTCGACTGGGTGGCGAAGTCGGACCGGCTCGACGCGTCGCGCGTGGCGGCCTACGGCGGCAGCTACGGCGGCTTCATGAGCCTGGCCTGCCTGGTCAGCTACCCGGACCGGTTCCGCTGCGGCGTCGACAACGTCGGCATCGCCAACTTCGCGACCTTCCTCCGGGACACCTCCGACTACCGGCGCAGCGCCCGCCGTCTCGAGTATGGCGACGAGCGGAAGCCCGAGATCAAGGCGTTCCTGGACAGCATCTCGCCGGCCAACCACGCCGACCGCATCCGCGACCCGCTGCTCATAGTCCAAGGACGGAACGACCCGCGCGTGCCCTTGTCCGAGGCCGAACGGATGCGCGACGCGGTCAAGGCCCAGGGCGGCACGATCTGGTACCTGATGGCCAAGGACGAAGGCCACGGGTTCGTCAAGAAGCCCAATGCCGACTACCAATTCGCGGTCACGATCCTCTTCCTGCGGACGCACCTCTTGGACTGAGCGACCCTGTAAACGATTACAAATGACGGCGCCGACCGGATGTTTCCCCTCGCCCGCGGGGGGATAATCGGCATCAATCGACCCATGGCCGCACCCCGCGGCCTCTCCCCAACACCCTCCCCATGAACTGCGTGAAGAAACTCACGGCAGCCTCGCTGCCGTTCCTCCCCGCCCTCGCCCACGCCGGCGAGGCGGACATCCGAATCCCCGACCTCGGGCAGACGTCGTTCCTCGGCGGCGCGCTCACCGGCCACCAGATCCTCTGGCTCGGCCTGGTCGTCTGCGCCCTCGCGACCGCCTACGGCTGGTGGCAATACCTGCAGACGCGCGCGCTGCCCGTGCACCGCTCCATGGCGGCGGTCTCGGACATCATCTGGGAGACCTGCAAGACCTACCTATGGCAGCAGGGCAAGTTCCTCGCCGGACTCTGGGTGCTCATCGCCGGCTGCATGACGTATTACTTCGCGGGCCTCGAGCACAAGGGCTTCGCCGACGTCGCGGTGATCCTCGCCGCCTCGGTGCTCGGCATCCTCGGCAGCTACGGCGTCGCCTGGTTCGGCATCCGCATCAACACCGTCGCCAACTCCCGCGCCGCGTTCTCCGCGCTCCGCGGCAACCCCCTCGCCACGCTGCTCATCCCGCTGAAGTCGGGCATGAGCGTGGGCCTGCTCCTCGTCGCGATCGAGCTCTTCTTCATGATCGCCATCCTGCTGTTCCTGCCGAAGGAGCTCGCGGGTCCCTGCTTCATCGGCTTCGCCATCGGCGAGTCGCTCGGCGCTAGCGCGCTGCGCATCTGCGGCGGCATCTTCACGAAGATCG
>SYID01000068.1 GCA_005798925.1 Verrucomicrobiota bacterium | reverse complement strand
CGAAGAAGATCGTCGAAGTCGACCTCAAGGCCAAGGGCACGAACCTCCACGCCGCCACGGTCGTGGGCGACACGGTCGGCGACCCCTTCAAGGACACGTCGTCCGTCTCGCTCAACCCGGTCATCAAGTTCACGACGCTCTTCGGCCTGCTCGCCGTGGAGATCGCCGTGAAGATGGAATCCGGCCCGAAGCTGCTCCTGGGCTCGGCGATCTTCCTCGTCGCGCTTTTCTTCGTCTACCGCAGCTTCTACGGGATGCGCATCCCGGTGGCGGCCAAGACCCGCTGACCCGGCCCGCCGGCCTGCGCCCCCAGGGCTCCCCGACCGGGGAGCCCTTCTTTTTGCCCGCAAATCGCAGGATTATTATTTTGCGGGCTATGACGGGCGGGCCTCTGGACAACCCGGCGAGCCTGGGCATAGTAATGGCCTCGGACAGTTCTCCGCCCACCCCGGCGTCCCTGTCCGAAACTCCATTCCACCGACCACGCTTCCCGCCGCGCGCCGTTTTCCCACGGACCGCACGGCAGGGACACCCTCTCTTCCTTTCTTTCAAACCCCTCATGAAACGCCGCTCCGCCGCTCCCGCTCGTCCGCGTCCCCTCCTCCGCCGCCGCTTCGACACCGCGCTCCCGCCTGCCGATGTCCGCGCCCGCCTCGAAGCCCTGGCCTGCGCCAGCACGGTCCTGCCGACGCTGTTCGTCCTGCCCTCCGTCGGCGAATCCGTCCGCCTCAGCGGCCCGGAGCTGCACGGCGACATCCACGTCCGCCTGGCCGGCTGCCGGACGGCGCTCGCCGCCTTCGCCGGCAGCACGACCGAAGTCACCTTCGACTTCCGGGCGGCGGACAAGACGGTCGTGCAGGCGCTGGTCGCGGGCCTCGGCGCCGAACTTCGCGAGGCCAAGGTGCGCCGGCCGAAGCAGGAGGTCCAAGGTCACTTCGTGACCGGACACCAGCCCAACGTCGGCCACTTCCTCGCCTGGGCGGCACGCATGCCCAGCATGGAAGACCACGTCATCCTCGAGTCGGCCGTCGACGCCGGCTTCGCCAGCGAGTTCGACTGCTTCGAACACATCCACGCCGCCATGCGCGCGCTGGACTTCATGCGGATGGTCCGGATGGAAGGCGGTATCGGCAGCGCGTGCGACGGCGACGAGATCCCACCGCACCTCCGCCATCCGACCCGCCAAGGTCTCACCGGCAAGGCGGCCATGGTCGTGGCCTACGCCGGCCACAAGGTCAGCCTCAACGCGACGATCGACTCCAAACCGAATCCCGCCGGCGCCCGCCTGCGCATCCACTACGGATGGTCCGCCCGCCTGCAGCGTTACCTCGTGGGCTGGGTCAGCGACCTTGCGCCCAAGGGTCAGTGACCCTCGGTCCGCTGCATCTTCTCGCCCCAGGCGAAGAGGATCATCGAGGCGAGGAACACCCCGTGGATGATGGCCTGCCAGAGGATGACCTTCTCATGATTGGCGGACATCGAGGCGCCCGTGCCGACGAAGTCGGTGATGGCGATGAAGCTCTTCAGGAGGTGGATGGCCGAGATGCTGGCCAGGCTGCCGGCGAGCTTCACCTTGAGGGTGTTGGCGTTGATATGGTCGAGCCAGTCGGGGCGGTCGCCGTTGTCGCCGAAGTCGATGCGCGAGACGAAGGTCACGTAACCGCCGACGACGACCATGTTCACGAGGTTGGCCACCATCGAGATATCCACGAGCGAGAGGATGCCCACCATGATGGTGCTCTCGGTCGCGGCGGAGAAACCGTCCAGGAGGTGCAGGAGCTCCTGCACGCTCTTCCAGGCGTAGGCGATCGCGGCGAAGATCAGCGCGACGTAGATCGGGGCCTGCACCCAGCGGCTGGCGAAGATGAAATACTCCAGGGTGTTCTCGAACTTCTTGGCAAGGGACTGCTTTTCGTTGGTCATGCCGGGAGACTTACCGAATCCCGGGCACCGTCAAGCCGACGAAAAGCCAGGGGTGTTAGAAGAAAGTCGCAGAAGAAGGAGGGAGGATGGTCATTTTCCTCCGGCCAACTGGCCAACCGTTCAACCGATCAACTCGTCCACCCTCAGACTCCCGCGCTCGCCGCGGCGTCGCCGAGCGGCTCGGCGTTCGGCTCGCGCAGGTAGGCGTCGGCCTTGGCGGAGACGATCACGCCGTAGTTGATCGTGCCGAGCCAGCCGGACATGATGATGCCGACGCTGCCGGCATGGTAGAAGCCGCCGACCTGCTCGGGCAGGGCCATCGAGACCTTGAGGCCTTCGAACTTGGTGCCGAACGAGGTGCCGCCGACGTGCCGGACGTAGCGGTTGACGGTGCGCGGGGTCGCGGCCTCGGCGTGGTCGACCTTCGCGCGGATGTCGGGGATGAATTTCTCGAGGCCCTTGAAGGATTCCTCGATGACGCGCGCCTTGTTGGCGGCGTAGTCCGCGTCGGAGAGGTGCGCCCAGTCGTCCCACTTCTGGTTGACGGAGGTGACGATCGCGTAGCGCGGGGTCTTGGTGTGCGGACGGGTGTCCGGGTAGTAGACCGAGTAGGTGCGCGAGGTCGTGTGGAAGTCGACGAGCTCGTGGCTGGAGAACGGCTTGGCCTCGGAGGTGAACACGAGGTCGCCGATGTGCGGGATGGTCTCGCCTTCGCGCACGCCCATGTAGACCTGGCAGGAGGAGGTGTTCACGCGGACCTTGCGGGCTTCCTCGAGGAACGGCGCCTCGAAGGCGTCTTCGCCGCCCATCTTGAGGACGGTGTCCTTGATGTTGGCGTTGGAGACGACGGTCGCGCAGGCGACCTCGGCTTCCTCGCCCAAGCGGGTGCCGCGGAGCTTGACGCCCACGACGCGCCGGCGGCCGGCGGCGTCCTTCTCGACGTGGACCTTCTCGACGAGCACGTTGCGGCGGATGTCGACCCCGTTGGCCTTCATCTCGGCGGTCATGAGGTTGATCATGGTGTCCGTGCCGCCCTGGAAGATGAACACGCCCTTCGACATGAAGTTCGAGAAGACGATGCCGAAGGTGATCGCGGGGTCGTCGAGGGTGGAGCCGTTGGCGTAGGCGATCGGCTCGAGGAGGAGGCGCTGGACGTCGGGGCGGCCGGGGAAGAACTGCTCGAAGAGCTGGCGCGTGGTGCGCGGGTCGTTGTCGTAGTAGTTCATCTCGCGCAGGTGCGCGAAGAAGGCCTCGACGGTCTCGGCCGGGAGCTTGAACTGCTCGATCAGGATGCGCGTGAAGTCGGCGCGGTCGAAGGTCGTGCGGACGTCGAAGTCGGGGTTGATGAAGCGGACGTCGCGCAGCTGGTGGATACGGTCCGAGATCTCCTTGGTCCAGTAACGGCGGGTGGACTTGATCATCCCGTGCGGGAAGCCGTGCAGGGAGATGTCGAAGACGTGGCCGCCGGCGCGCTTGAAGTAGGTGGCGAGGCCGCCGAGCTGGTAGTGGTGCTCGAGGAGCAGCACCTTGCGGCCGAACTTCGCGAGGTTGTTCGCCGCGGTCATCCCGCCGAGGCCGGCGCCGATGACGACGGCGTCGTAGCGGGGCAGGAGGTGGTCGAACGGCGAGGGCATTGCGGAAGCAGATGAAGTAGGCTGAAGCGAGGGTTAAGGGGAAGTCGAAAGCGGTCAAACCGCCCCGCGACTACCTCCCGGCGAGGCCCAGCGCCCAGCCGTCCCGCCCCTTGGCCAGGCGGACCTTGCGGCCGAAGAGCTTCGAGAGCGCGGCGGGCTTCAGGACTTCGGCCAGCTTGCCGGCGGCGAGGGCGGACCCGTTCCGCAGCAGCAGCGCGTGCGTGAAGACGGGCAGGATCTCCTCGACGTGGTGCGTGACGAACACGACGGCCAGGCCGGGCCTGAGCTTCGGCAGGCGCTCCACCAGCGCGAGGAACTCGGCGCGCGCGACGGGGTCGAGGCCCGCGCACGCTTCGTCGAGGATCAGCAGCGCCGGGTCGGAAGCCAGGGCGCGGGCGATGAGCACGCGCTGGCGTTCGCCCTGCGAGAGGTGGCCCCAGGGACGCGCGGCGAGTCCGCCGACCTTGAACAGACGCAGCAGCCGACGCGCGCGCGAGAGCGTCGCGGGCTTCGGCCGCCGCCAGAGATTGACGAGTCCGTCGACCCCGCCGGCCACGACGGAGAGCGCCGGTTCGGCGGGCTGGATCATCGCCGCGACGGAAGGGCCGACGAGGCCGATGCGGCGGCGCAGCTCGCGCCAGTCGCTGCGGCCGAAGGTCTCGCCGAGGACGGCGAGCGAACCGGAGGTCGGCGCGAAATAACCCGTGAGCGCGGCGAGCAACGAGGACTTGCCCGAACCGTTCGGCCCGAGGATCACCCAATGCTGGCCAGGCTCCACGCGCCAGCTCAGCCCGCGCAGGATGACCTTGGCCTCGCGCGCGATGCGCAGGCGGGAGACTTCGAGCACGGGGACTGGGACGGGACGCGGCACGGCGTAAGGCTATGAAGCATGCCGTGGCCGCTTCCAAGCCGCAACCACGCTTGCCCTCGGCGGGGTTCGCCGCTACCCCTTCGTCATGCGCCGGCCCCTCGCCCTGCTTCTTTCCCTCTGCGCCGTGGCGGCCTCGGCCGCCGATCCCGCCGCCCCGTCGCGGACGACGCCGGCCGACCTCGTCGTCAAGGAAGGCGTCGAGACGCGCATCGCCTGCGACCATAACGGCGGGTACTCCAAATACTCCGGCGTCTACCACTACCGCGTCATCCTGCCGAAGGGCTATCATGCGGATCCCGCCAAGGAATGGTCCGCGCTCTTCGTCGCTTCCCCCGGCGGCAACGCCTCGCTGGGCAACATGGCCGACTGGGTGAAGAAGCACGGCTACGTCGCCATCCTGCTCGACGAGTCGAAGAACGGCCCGTGGGATCCGAGCGTCGGCAATTTCCTCGCCGCGCACCAGGACGCCGTGAAACGCTTCCGCATCGGCCCCGGGCGCAAGGTCTGCACCGGCTTCTCCGGCGGCGCGCGCGCCAGCTCGGTCTTCGTCACGATCGGCGACAATTTCGGCGGCGTGATCCTCCAAGGCGCCGGCACCGGCATCCTCGACAACGGCCTGCGCGGCCTCACCGGCGTGCAGATCCCGGCGGTCGTCGTGACCATGGGCAAGAAGGACCCGAACAGAGGCGAGATCAAGACGCTGCGCGAGACGCAGGGCGACCGTCTGCAGGTCTTCGAATTCGAGGGCGGCCACCAATGGGCCCCCAAGGACGTCATCGAGAAGGCGCTCGATTTCGTCGACGCCAGGCTGCCGAAGTAGGAAGCGTTGGCGGCCGGGTGCGACGAACCTGTGAACAGGTATCCGTCCTGACCCTACCCGTAAATCGCATTGCTCCTCCGCAAGCGGCGGGCATGAAGAAGCCATCCCCATGCGCACCCCCGCCCTCTTGTCCGTCGTCCTGCTCGCGGCCCACGCTGACGCGGCCGCCCCGAAGTTCAACGACCCGCAACCCCAGGCCTACCACCTCTCGGTCCGGGCCAGCGAGGTCGACCCGGCCGCGAAGGCGTATCCGGAGATCGAGTTCCACCTCGAGAGCAAGGGCAAGCCGGCGGACCTCCAGCTGGCCGACGTCGACACGCGCGTCGCGCCGCGCGGCGAACTCGTGGTCTGGCTGATGGGTCATAACCCCGTCATCGCCGAGAAGGTGAACGGGTACGGCTACCATCACATCAGCGTGCACTACGCCCGCGGCTGGTTCGGCAAGCTCAATACCGTCCCCGCCGACACGCAGCACCTCGGCAACATCCGCCTCGAAGCCACCGCCGGCGTCGACGCCTCGAAGTCGGTCGAGATCGCCGAAGCCGATTCCGCCAAGGGCCGCGCGACGCGGATGGTCCAGTGGCTCGTCAAGAAGCACCCGCAGGGGCGTTGGGAGCAGTTCCTCGCCGCCGGCGGCAAGGAGCTCGACTGGACCAAGGTCGTCGTCGGCGGCTCCTCGCACGGCGCCACGTCCTCCGCCCGCTTCGCGATGCACCAGAAGGTCGCGCGCGTGATCATGTTCTGCGGCCCGCGCGACAACACCGAAGAGTGGCAGGCCGGCCCCTCCGCGACCCCGCTCAACCGCTTCTTCGGGTACACCCACGTGCTCGACGGCGGTTGGACCGAACACCACTACCAGCGCTCCTGGCTCATGCTTCGGCTCAACGAATACGGACCCGTCGTGAACGCCGACGACGCCAAGGCGCCCTACGGCCACACCCGCCGCCTGATCACCTCGGCGCCGATGAAGGGCGACGCCAAGAAGCAGGCCGGCTCCGCGCATGGTTACGTCACCCCGAGCAAGGGCTCGCCCAAGGACGCCCAGGGCCGCCACCTGCAGGAAGACGTGTGGAAATATCTCTTCACCTCCGACGTCGAGAAAGTCGGCAAGCCGGTCCCCGCGGAGACGGGCATCCGGATGAACCAGCGCCCGGAAGCGAAGGCCAAGAAATAAGCCGCCGGAAGGACGGCTTGCGCTCGGGGGGCTTTCGGCTGTTGGATGACCGCGTTCAACGTGGCCATCCGCATCGATCTCGTCACCCTCTTCCCCGCCATGGCCGACGGCTTCCTCCAGGAGTCGGTCATCGGGAAGGCCATCGACAAAGGCCTGATCGTCTTCAAGGCGCACGACCTGCGCGCCTATTCCAAGGACAAGCACCGCAAGGTGGACGACATGCCCTACGGGGGCGGGCCCGGCATGCTGATGACCTGCCAGCCCCTCTTCGACGCCGTCGACGCCCTGGCCACCCCGGACTGCGAAGTGGTCTACCTTTGCCCGGATGGTGAACAATTGACCAACAAGCTGGCCAGGGAACTGGCCCAAAAGAGCCACCTGATCCTCGTTTCGGGTCATTACGAGGGCATCGACCAGCGTTTCCGGGATAAAAAGGTCACCCGGGAGGTCTCTATCGGCGATTACGTCCTCACGAATGGCACTTTGCCCGCCTGCGTCCTGGTCGATTGCCTCGGCCGGCAGATTCCCGGGGTGCTCGGGGAGGAAAACTCCTTGACGGGGGATAGTTACAACGGCAAGTTGCTCGCCTTTCCGCAGTTCACCCGACCCGCTGTTTATGATGGTCTCGAGGTGCCCCCCGTCCTCCTAGGAGGAAACCACGCCGAAATCGAAAAATGGCGTCGGGAAAGGCAAATAGAGAAGACAAAGCAACGCAGACCGGACCTGATGAAAGACCAAGAACACCAGCCATGAGCAACCATCCCCTCATCCAATTTGCCACCCAGCCCCAGCTGAAGACCGCCCGCGG
>SYID01000067.1 GCA_005798925.1 Verrucomicrobiota bacterium | reverse complement strand
CTACTGCGGGCTGTGCCAGGAAGTCTGCCCGGAAGAGGCGATCTGGCTCCAGAGCCAGTACTCGATGACCGGCCTCTCGCGCGAAGCGATGGTCAACGACAAGGCGAAGCTCTACGAACTCGGCGGCACCCTGCCCGACAATCACCACAAGTGGGACAAGAAGAAGGAAGAGGCCGAGAAGCAGGCCGGCGGACATCACTGAGCGGAGCCCACGGCTCCGCGGGGTTCTGCTGGCACGGGGAACCGCTGCGAAGCAGGAGATGAGGACGGCACCATGTGCTGTCCTTTTTTGTGATAACCATTCTCGGGTGGCGGGTAGGGATGCGATGACATCGCATCCGTTCGCACGGCAAGTCGAAGGACATGGCATGCCAAGCGATGGCCCATCATTCTTTAGCCTACGGATGCGATGTCATCGCATTCCTACCTGGGCTCGGCCGATGCTGACGTAGGGCCAATCCTCAGGCCTTGAGACCAGGCCGGCACGAACAGGGTTGAGCATGACATATGACCACTTAGCGCGATAGCTATCATCGTCGCGGACACGGTGATCGAAGAAGCCAGCCTGCCACTCCAAGGTGCGCTTGTAACTGACGTCATGCTTGAAACTGCGGACCACGGTAGAGATTCCCGCCCGTGAAGGTATTCGTGCGATGAGACGAAGGTGATCTGGCATCGCTAGGAATAGGAGCGGCGTCCAGAGGGCCCTTGCCTGCAGGCGAGCCGAAGCCCGCAGCATGACTTCCCACAAGCCTGGCCGAGCGAATTGGTTTACGCCACGGGGGCGACCGCATATCGTAAGGAATATCGGATCTTCGCCGTCGACCCATGCGGGGCGAGCATGACCTAACCATTCCCTTTCAGGCAGAGACATGGCTTGAAGGTGCCAGAAGGAGCACCTCGCTCCAGACAGGGAAGACCCTAGGGCGGATGCGATGTCATCGCATCCCTACCCCAATCCCTCCGCAGGCTTCAGCCTGCGGTCGGATAATCCGTATACCCCTTCGGCCCGGAGGCGTAGAAGGTGCTTTCGTCGGGGGTGTTGAGGGCGAGGTTTTCCCGCAGGCGCCGCGGGAGATCGGGGTTCGCGAGGAAAGGCACGCCGAAGGCGACGGCATCGGCCCAGCCTTCGGCGATGGCCTGCTCGGCCTGCGCGCGGTCGAAGCCGCCGGCGGTGATGAGCACGCCCTGGAAATCCTTGCGCAGTTCCTTGGGGCCGACGCCGTCGGTCGCTCCGTGCGCGATATCCTGCGCGGTGACGCGCGTGACGTGGGCGTAGGCGAGCTCGAGCTTGGAGAGCTCGCGGAGCACGTAGCCGAAGGTCTCCCGCGGGTTGGCGTCGGCCATGTCATTGAACACCCCGCCGGGCGACAGGCGGATGCCCACGCGGTCCGAACCCCAGACGGAGACGACGGCGCTCGCGACCTCGAGCGTCAGGCGGGCGCGGCCGGCGACCGAACCGCCGTACCCGTCTGCGCGGACGTTCGTGCCGCTGCGGAGGAACTGATCCAGAAGGTAGCCGTTGGCGTTGTGGATCTCAACGCCGTCGAAGCCGGCCTCCTTGGCGAGCCGGGCGCCGCGGACGTATTCGGCGACGACGCCGGGGATCTCCTCGATGCGGAGGGCCCGGGGCGTGACGTAGTCGGCCATCGCCTTACCGGTCCAGACCTGACCCTTGGGCCTGATGGCGGACGGAGCGACGGGCGGTTCGCCGTTCGGCTGGTAATCCGGGTGCGAGATACGTCCGACATGCCACAGCTGGAGGAAGATGCGTCCGCCGCGGGCGTGGACGGCCGAAGTGACCTTCTTCCAGCCGGCGACCTGTTCGTCAGCATAGATGCCCGGGGTGTTCGGATAACCATGGCCGCGGGGCGAGACCGTGGTGGCTTCGGCGATGATCAGACCGGCGCCGGCGCGCTGGGCGTAATACTCGGCCATGAGGTCGGTCGGGACGTTGGCGCCCTCGGCGCGGCATCGGGTCAAAGGAGCCATCAGGACGCGGTTCGGCAGCGTGAGGGCGCCGACTTGGAGCGGAGTGAAGAGGGAGGACATTGGGTTAGAGGGATAGGGGCAGGGTTAGGGGTGGGGGGTGGAAAGGCAAGGAGGTGAAGGTGGTAGAAGCGATTGGCGGTTGGGAAGAGACAGAGCGAGGGCTGAATAGAGGACTGAGTCGATGACTGCATCGATGACAGAGACATCCTCAGGTGACCGGTGACGGCCATCGGGGCATCAGCCATCAGGGGTCGGCCGTCCGGCCATCAGCAGCCGGTAGCCGAAGGCCAGCAGCCGAAACCCGCATGGCCGAAACCCGGGGGGCTGACTCCCGTGGCTGGCACCCGTCACCCAGGACATACACGCCAATCGGTTTCACAAAGATTCAATTAGGTTCGGAAGATGCCATCACCTGATCGCCACCCGCGATCCGCTGACCGCCATCACCCATGCCCTCTCCATCTTCGCCCCATTAATCTTCCCTCCCCCGCCGGATACCCCTAAGAGTGCCGGGCACCTTTCCGCGCCGTCCGTCATGTCCGTCCCTCCTCCCCTTCCTTTGGCCCGCTCGGCCCAGCCGACCTACATCATCGGTCATAAGAACCCGGACGCCGACGCCATCTGCTCCGCCCTCGCCTACGCCGCCTACAAGGAAGCCTCCGGCCAGCCCGGCTTCCGGCCCGCCCGCTGCGGGAACTCGAACGCGCGCATCGACGCGATCCTCGGCCGCTTCGGCGCCGCGCTCCCGGAATTCGTGGGCGACGTCATCCCGCGCATCGAGGACATCATGCACCGCGACCCCTTCAAGGTGAGCGCCGACGACACCTGCGCCCGCGCCCTCGAGCTGCTCGACCTCCACGACGTGCGCGCCTTGCCCGTCGTCGGCAAGGACGGCCGGCTCGAAGGCTACGTCTCGATCTTCAGCCTCGGCGACTACTTCATCCCGAAGCCCAAGCGCGCCACGGCGATGCGCAAGGTCACCAGTTCGATCAACGCGATCATCCGGTCCATCGGCGGCACGGAGGTCGTCGCCTACGACGCCACCAGCGTCGAGGAGCTCTTCGTGCGCGTCGCCGCCATGGAGCTGGACTCCTTCGGCAAGTCCGCGACCGTCGAAGGCATCCCGACGAACAAGAGCGTCATCGTCGTCGGCGACCGCGCCGACGTGCACCTGCGCGCCATCGAGATGGGCGTCCGCATCATCATCGTCACCGGCGGCCACCGCATGCGGCCCGAGGTCCTCGAGCGCGCCAAGGCCGCCCGCGTCTCCGTCGCCTACGCCGACACCGACAGCGCCACCACCGCCTGGGCCGTGCGCGCTTCGACGCTCGTCGGCGGCCTGGTCCAGCGCGACGCCTTCACCTTCAAGCCGCAGGAGAAGCTCTCCGTCGCCCGCCGGCGCATCGTGCAGAATCCGGCGCTGATCTGCCACGTCATCGACGAGGACGGCCGCCTGCTCGGCGTCTTCACCAAGTCGGACATCATCAACCCGCCGCGGGCCAAGCTCGTGCTCGTCGACCACAACGAGCTCTCGCAGGCCGTCGACGGCGCCGCCGAGGTCGAGATCGCCGAGGTCGTCGACCACCACCGCCTGGGCAACGCGCCGACGCACCAGCCCATCCTGTTCATCAACCGGCCGCTCGGCTCCACCTGCTCGATCGTCGCGGACATGTTCCGCACCTCGGGCCTCCGCCCGTCGCCCCAGGTCGCCGGCCTGATGATGTGCGGCATCATCTCGGACACGCTGCTGCTCCAGAGCCCGACCACCACCCCGCTCGACGCCGACCTGCTGCAGTGGCTGGCCACGCTGGCCGACGCCGACCCGCGCTCGCTGGCCGACATGATCTTCAACGCCGGCTCGGTGCTGGCCACGCTCAGCCCGGCCGCCGCCGTGCGCGCGGACTGCAAGCAGTACCGCGAAGGCGAGCGCCGCTTCTCGGTCTCGCAGGTCGAGGAGCTCGGTTTCACCAACTTCTGGAAGTGCGAGGACGCCCTCCTCGAGGCCCTCGAGAGATACCGGATCGAGAACGGCCTGAACTTCTCCTGCCTGCTCGTGACCGACATCGACACCCAGAGTTCGCTCTTCCTCATCCGCGGCGACGCCGAGGTCGTGCAGGCCATCACCTACCCGCAGAAACGCCCGCCGGACATCTTCGACCTGCCCGGCATCGTCAGCCGCAAGAAGCAGCTCATGCCCTACCTGGGCAGCCTGCTCGGAGGCTCGCAGGAAAGCGCATGAGCGCCGAGGAAGTCCTCCTGAAGTTCCTCGCCCGCCCGGGCTACAAGCCGATGCGCCTGGAGGCAATCGTGCAGGCCCTCGGCGGCACGCGCGAAGACCTCCGCCGCCTGAGCAAGACCATCCCCCGCCTGATCAAGGCCGGCGCGGTCGTCACGGTCAAAGGCCACCTGCTCGCCCTGCCGGGCCCCGGCCACGGCGGCGCCCGCAAGCCCGAGGCCGAGCTCCTCGAAGGCACGATCCTCTTCCGTCCGAGCGGCTCCGCCCGCGTGGTCTTCGACGCCGTCCCCGGCTCGCCGCCCCGCGAACAGCTCCACGTCAGCGCCGACGACACGCACGTCGCCCTCCACGGCGACCGCGTGCTCGTGAAGCTCAACTCCGGCCGGCGCGAACGCGGCGGCGAGGACTGGGGCACCGGCACGGTCGTGCGCGTGGTCAAGCGCGCGCTCTCGCAGCTCACCGGCACCCTCGGCAACAACCGCCTGCAGTGGTTCGTCGTCCCCGACGACCCGCGCATCTCGCGCGAGATCATCGTGCGCGACCCCGCCCGCGCCGGGCTGACCCCCGCGCCGAAGCCCGGCGACAAGGTGGTCGTCCGCCTCGACGCCTGGGAACGCCGCAACCTGAGCCCGACGGGCACGCTCACCGAAGTGCTCGGCGTGACGCACACGCCGATGGCCGAATACCTCGCCATCCTCCGCCGCTACGGACTCAACCCGGAATTCCCGCCCGCGGTGGCCGCCGAGGCCGCATCGTTCGGCAAGACGGTCACGAAGGGCGACTGCGCCGGACGCGAGGACTTCCGGCAGGTGCCGACGATCACCATCGACCCCGACGACGCCAAGGACTTCGACGACGCGCTGTCGGTGGAGCGCCTGCCGGACGGCAACGTGCGCGTAGGCATCCACATCGCCGACGTCTCGCATTACGTGAAGCCCGGCTCGCCGCTCGACGTCGAGGCCCGCGAACGCGGCAACTCGACCTACCTCGTCGGCACGGTCATCCCGATGCTGCCCCACGCGCTCTCGAGCGGCCTCTGCTCGCTCGTCGAGGCCGAGGACCGCCTCGTGAAGACGGTGCTCTGCGAATTCACGCCCGACGCCCGCCTGGTGCGGACCGAGTTCGCCAACTCGGTGATCCGCAGCGTGAAGCGCCTGACCTACAAGCAGGCCTACGCCTTCCTGCGGCACCTGACGAAGGACCAGATCCGCGCCCTCCCCGCGCCCCCGCCCCACCAGACCGGCTCGCCCGGCCGGCCGCTCGCCGAGCTCACCGACGCCGAACTGGACCTGGTCCAGGGCATGGTCGACGACCTCTGGAACATCGCCAAGGTGCTCCGCGCCGAACGCTTCCGCGCCGGTTCGCTCGACCTGGAGATGAAGGAGATCAAGATCTACTGCGACAAGGACGGGTGGGCGGACCGCACCGAGGTCGTGCAGCACGACGAGTCGCACCAGCTCATCGAGGAGTTCATGCTCCTCGCCAACGAGAGCGTGGCGACGGCCCTCGACAAGGGTTCGGTCCCGCATGTCAACCGCGTCCACGACGATCCCGACCCCGAGAAGCTCGCCGCCCTGCGCGAGGAGCTCGCCGGCAACGGCGTCAAGGTCGGCGACCTGACCCACCGCTCGGAGATGGTGAAGCTGCTCGCCGGCCTCAAGGACCGCGAGGACGGCTACACGATCCGCATCCAGCTGCTGCGCTCCCTCAAGCAGGCCTGCTACCGCCCGTCGGCCGACGGCCACTTCGGCCTGGCGAAACGCCACTACTCGCACTTCACCTCGCCGATCCGCCGTTCCTCCGACCTGCTGGAGCACCGCATCTTCGACGCCTACATCGCCAAGCACGGCGTGCGCTCCGCGCCCAAGGACCCGCCGCGCTCGCCGGGCCTCGGCGAGCTGACGCGCTCCTGCGAGCACATCTCGATCACCGAACGCAACAGCGCCGAAGCCGAACGCGATTCGGTGAAGATCAAGCTGCTGGAGCTCTTCGAACGCGAGGCCGCCCGCCCCGACAAGCGGCCGTTCGAGGCCACGGTCACCGAAGTGAAGCCCCACGGGCTCATGGTCGAGCTCAACGCTTCCCAGGCCTACGGCCTCGTGCACATGTCGACGCTGACCGACGACTATTACCGCCTCAACGACCGCGGCACCATGCTCGTCGGCAGCCGCACGGGCCGGAAATTCATGCCGGGCGGCGTCATCCAGGTGACGGTCGACCGCGTCGACCGCTTCAAGCGCCAGGTGGACTTCCGCCTCTACGACGAACGCCAGGCCCAGAAGCCCCGGGGAACGGAGCGGAGAAAAGGACAGCGCTGAAGAATAGAGGACTGAATTGACTAAGCGGCATCGGGTAGGGATGCGATGACATCGCATCCGCTTGCATCAAGGCAGGGACAGCACCACGTGCTGTCCTTTATTGTGGGCAAAGGTCGCAGTTGGGTAGGTTGTGGAGCTCTGCCATCCGTCATCGATTCAGCACTCCATTCAGCCCTCAACGCAGTCCTCAACTCAGTCCTCGATTCTTCCCAACCAATCTCCCCCACGCCCGCGCGTAATCCCCGGCGGCCCTGCCGAGGCGGATGCGACCGGCGTCGTCGTCGGTCCAGTGGACCGGAATCTCGACGAGCCTGGCGCCGGCCCGCGCGAGACGGACGAAAGCCTCCGCGCCGAACGAGAAGCCGCGCGCTTCGGCGGGCATCACGAGCGTCGCGTAGGTCGAACGCCGCACGAGTTTCAGGCCGCACCCCGGATCGGTCAGGCGCGCGCCTGGCAGCATCCGCCAGAGACACGAAAGCATCGCGGAGATGAACGTGCGCCTCCAGGAGCGGCCGATGACCCGCGAGTCGCGATGCCAGCGCGAGCCGACGACGAGGTCGGCCTTGCCTTCCGCGATCAGCCGATACCCGCGCACGAGCGCTTCCGGGTCCGTGGCCATGTCGGCGTCGCAATAAGCGAACACGTCATAGCCCTCGGGCGCCGATTCCCAGGCCGAACAGATCGCGACACCCTTGTCGCCATGGTCGCACGCCTGATGATAGACCACGCGGTAAGGGTTCTTCGCCGCCGCTTCGATCGCCGCGGCCCGCGTCCAATCCGTCGAACCATTGTCCGAGACCACGATCAAGGCGTCCCGACAACCGTTGGCCTGGAGGCTTTCCGCCAACCGGGCCAAACCAGGCCCGAGTCGACGCTCCTCATTGCGCACCGGAATGACGATTAAGAGGGGCATCAGGGGGCCGCTTAAAATCCTCTATTTCCCTAGGTAACTCAACCCTTACGTCCGTCCTTTGCGAATGAGATGAGATTGAGACTCATTTTCAACTTTGACAGTTGAGATTCATTCTCAATACCTGGAATCCTCCTCTTTCTTCGATGATGAAAGCTTTCCTCCCCTTCGCCGTCCTGCTCGCCGCCAGTCAGCTGGTCTGGGCGCAGACGGCTGAGATTCCGAGCCAGCCGGCCGCCCGGCTGGCACCGCTGATGGTGACCGGGATCGCTCCGGACAGCTTCCTGCTCCCGGGCTCGGCCGTCGTCCTGGAAGGCGAGGACTTCCGGGCGCGGGGTTACACGAACCTCAAGCAGATCGCCGCGACCGCGCCGGGCGTCTTCATCCGCGACGAAGACGGCTTCGGCAACTTCCCCAACATCTCGATCCGTGGCGTCGACGGCAATCGCAGCTCCAAGGTCACGCTCATGGAAGACGGCATCCTCACCGCGCCCTCGCCCTACTCCTCGCCCAACGCCTATTACGCGCCGAAGTCCGGCCGCATGGCCGGCATCGAGTTCCTCAAAGGCTCGAGCCAGGTGATGTACGGACCGCACACCACCGGCGGCGTCGTCAATTTCCTGTCCACCCCCATCCCGACCGAGGAGTGCCGCTTCTTCTCGCGCCTGACCGCCGGCAGCTACGGCAATTTCTTCAACCAGACCTGGCTCGGCGGCACCCGGCAGACCTCCGCGGGCCGCGTCGGCGCGGTCGTCGAGCTGCATACCCAGCTCAGCGACGGCTTCCGCCTCATCGACGGCGTCGGGCGGCGCAGCGGCTTCACGCTGACCGAGCCGATGGCCAAGCTGTCATGGGAACCGGCCGGCGCCCTGCGCCAGCGCTTCGAACTCAAGATCGGGCAGACCAATTTCGACGCCGACGAATCCTACGCCGGCCTCGGCGAGGCCGACCTGCGCGCGGACCCCGACCGCCGCTACGGCTCGAGCCGCTTCGACCACCATGTGGCCGAACACTGGCGCACCTACCTCAAGTGGAGCGCGGAACCCGACAAGTCCCTGCGCCTGGACGCCGCGTTCTACTACAATCGCTTCGACCGCAACTGGGACAAGCTCGACGGCCTCAGCGGCGCCGGCCTCCGCACCAACGTCGCCGAAGCCCTCGCCCACGCCCCTTCCCTCGCGGTCCTGCGCGGCGACCTCGTCGCCGGCAACGACGGCGCGTTCTTCACCAACGACGCCACGCGCAACCACGAGGCCTTCGGCTGGCAGGGCTCGGCCGTGAAGCGGTTGCAGGCCGGCGCGGTCGGCCACGAGGTCACCGCCGGCCTGCGCGTGCACCGCGACACCGCCGGCGGATCGAACCAGCGCACGACCTACGCGGTCGACGACGGCGTGATCGGCGCCGGCGCCAAGGGCGCGGTGACTTCGGCGGGCTTCCAGGAGACCCTCGCGGCGGCGTTATTCGTCGAAGACGCGATCAGGTTCGGCGCGCTGACCCTGCGCCCGGGCGTGCGTTACGAATTCCTCGACATGGCCAACACCACGTCCGCCGGCGCCACCACGCCCGTCGACAGCGAGATGGTCATGGGCGGCCTCGGCTTCACCTACGAGCTCGCCGCCACGAAGACCCTCTTCGGCGGCGTCTACCGCGGGGGCTCCGCGGCCAACCCCTCCGGCTACGCCGCCGGCACGCGCTCGGAAGAGAGCCTCGGCGCGGAGCTCGGCCTGCGCCACCGCGATCGCGCCACCAGCTGGGAGCTCGCGCTCTTCCGCACCGATTTCCGGAACCTCATCGCGCCCGTCGTCGGCGTCGCCGGCGGCGGCCTGCTGGCGATGACCAACGGCGGCGCCGCCGAATCCTCCGGCGTCGAGGCGCTCGTCCGCCACGACCTGGCGCGCGGCGAAGGCCGCGGCTACGCCCTGCCCGTCTACGCCGGCCTGACCTGGACGCGCGCCCGCTTCACCGACGTCGCCGGCAGCCGCCTTGGCAACTCGGCGGGCCTCTTCGCGGGCGCGCAGCCCGGCCACGAGATCCCTTACGTGCCCGAGTGGAAGCTCTCGGCCGGGGCCGGCTTCGAACAGGGCGCGTGGGCCGGCTCGGTCGACCTCAGCTACTACTCCGCGACCTGGGGTACCGGCTACAACGGAAACCCTCGGCTCACCGACGGGTCGGGCGCGCTCGCCAATCCCTCGGCCATCGACGGCCGCGTCGAGGGACTGTTCACCGTCGACCTCAACCTCCGCCATCAGGTCAACGCGGCCTTCCGGATCGTCGGCGGCGTGCAGAACCTACTCGACAAACGCGCCATCATCAGCCGCGCGCCGCTCGGCCCCCGCGCCAACGCCCCGCGTACGCTGTTCGTCGGCGGCGAACTGTCCTTCTGAACGGCGGACACGGCTTGCCACCGCCGGACCCCTCTCGCATCGTCCTTTTCCCGCATGCCCGCCCGCGCCTCCAGTCCGGCTCCCGGACGACTCGCCGACTTCGTCGCCCTTGCGACGGCGTGCGTGGCCTTGGGCGTGACGACGGCGGGCCTCCTGCGGGAATCCCCGACGCTCGCCGCGCCGGCGATGCCGCCGCCGCCGCCCAAACCCGCGTTGGTGAAACTGGACCCGACGAAACTCCGGACCAGCGCGCCCGCGAGCGCCGACCAGGCCGTGCCGGCCCCGGACGCCGCGCTCGCGCCGGCCCCGCTCG
>SYID01000066.1 GCA_005798925.1 Verrucomicrobiota bacterium | reverse complement strand
TTCCAGAAGCATGGCGGTTCGCTCGTCATGATCGCCAAGGGCAACCGCGGCGAGACCGTCACCCAGGCCTGCAAGGCGCACGGCGGCTTCTACCTCGGCTCCATCGGCGGCCCCGCCGCCATCCTCGCGCAGGAGAACATCCGCAAGGTCGAGGTCATCGACTCTCCCGAACTCGGCATGGAGGCCGTCTGGACGATCGAAGTCGTCGACTTCCCCGAGTACATCCTCGTCGACGACAAAGGCCACGCCTGCTTCCGCGAATTGCGCGGCGGCTGCGGCATCTGCGGACCTTGATCGGCTGGTGCAGGCACGGAAAAGGGCGCCCGTCGGGCGCCCTTTTCCGTGGGGACCAACCCTCCGCTCAGGGCTGCGGGTTATACGTGGACTTGTCGTAGGCGAGGGCCGTCCGGAAGAAGAGGTCCGTGCCCGGGATCGTGAGCCCGAGGCCGAAGCCCACGCCTTTGCCGAAGCGCTTCGCGATGCGCTGGCAGAGCCAACCCCACCAGAGGAAGAGCAGGAGCAGGCAGAGGAGCTTGGCGCCCTTGTCCTGCGCCTTGAGGATGGGGAGGACGAGCAGGAGCGGGAGCGTCCACCAGGCCGAGAGGCCGGCGAGGCGCGTGAGGATCACGTGGTGGTAGACCGGGATGACCGATTTCCAACCTTCGACGCCGGCTTTCTCGAAGATCAGCCAGAGTCCGCGGAGGCTGAAGGCGATCAGCGCGACGAACATCGCGCCGAGGAAGCTGACGAGGAAGACTTTGCCGTAGTCGATCGGGGCGACATCGGCGGCGAGGACGGAAGCGAACGCAGGGGTGAGGTGCATGGGTTCTTTCTAGCAAGCCGACGGGTCTCGTCCACGCCCAAAGAAAAAGGCGCCTGAGCGGGCGCCTTTCCTGTGGGCCAAGCGACGGAACTTAGGCCTGGGCGGTCTGTTCGCCGACGTACTTCGAGGAACCGAAGCCGAGGATGAGCCAGAAGATCGGGGCGAGGAACACGAGGCCGAGCGCGAAGCCGACGCCATTTCCGAAGCGCTTGCTGATGTTGATATGATTCCAGATGATGATGCCCAGCCAGGCCAGGCCGCCGATGAGAGGAATCAGGTTGAGCAGGATGGCCAGGGCGAACCAACCCGACTGTCCGCCGAGGCGGAACATGACCACTAGGTTGTAGACTGGGATGATGGCGGCCCAGCCAGGCTGGCCGGCCTTTTCGAAGGCTTTCCACATGCCGACGATCGTCGCTGCGGCGATGGCCAGCAGGGCGAGGACGAAGGCGAAGCCGAGGGCGGCCAAGGCTCCGAAGAGAGCGTTGTTATCGGGGGCTTGGGCTAAGACGGGAGTGAGGGTGTTCATGACGAAATAAGTCATAGGCAGGCAAAGCTCCCCGAGCCAGCCTGTATTATCTGATCAAGGTCGTGACAATCTCCGGCCTTACTTCTCCCACTCCAGCGCGCCGCGCTTGAACTCGTAGGCCAGGCCGAGGACGAGCACGCCGAGGAAGACCGCGGTGGCGGCGGTGATGGCGATGCCGGCGGCCAGGAACTCGCGGTAGACCAAGGCCCAAGGCACCAGGAAGACCACTTCGATGTCGAAGAGGATGAACAGCATCGCCGTCACGTAGAACTTCACGGCGAAGCGGGGGTGGGGCTTGCCTTCCATCGGCAGGCCGCACTCGTAGGCCTTGTCCTTGATGTAGTTGCCCTTGGCGCGCTGGCCGAAGACGTGGCTCGCGATGAGGATGATGGCCGGGATCGAGAGGCCCAGGGCGACCTGCACGAGGACCGGCAGGTAGGTGCTCAGGGACTGGGATTCGGCGGCGGCCATCGGTAGCGGACACAAAAAAGCCCTCGCCTGAGGAGGCAAGGGCTTTTGGCGGAGCCGGCCTATTTGGCGGGAACGAGCGGGCTGGCCGGGGCGTTCTGGGCCGGACCAGGGATAGGCAGGAGCGAGGGCGCGGCCGGGGCGGCGGGCTGGCCGGACTTCTTGAAGTCGGCGAAGGAAGCCGGGAGCTGCTCGGCCAGCCAGGAGGGGACCGTGAAGACCGCCAGCTTGTCGGCGGCGTTGGCCGGGTGTTTCGGGTCCGAGTGGGTCACGCGCACGAAGAGCTTGCCGGGGTCGCCGGGCTGGGCTCCCGCCAGCTTGGCGAAGGCCATCGTCGCCGTCGCGCCGTCGAACGTGGTCAGCTTCGCCTCCACCGTGCGGGCGGCCTTCGCGGCGTCGGCGTCGTTCTTCGCGACCGCGTCGGCGGCGCGCAGCGTGGCGAGCGTCGCGACGAGTTCTTCGAGCGCGGCGGCGTCGGCGCCGTCGAAGGGGGCGCCGGAAGACTTGCGGCTCAGTTCGGTCCGGCCGTCCTTCCAAGCCAGCGCGATCGTCCTCACTTCGGCCGGCTTGGCGGTGAAGAGCGTCAGGTCGACCCAGGCCGTCGGGTCGGCTTCCAGGAACGCCGTGAAGTCGGTGCGCAGCGCGTGCGGCTGGCCGGCGAGGCGCGCGCTGTGGCCGAGGCCGTCCTCGGTCTGGCGGCCGAACTCGATCGTCGTCGCCTTGCCGTCGGCGCCGACGAGCGTCACGGAGGTCTCGGTCAGCCCGAGTTTCTCGAGGCGTTTCGGGTTGGCCGTCAGCACGCCGAACTCGCGGGCCTTCTGGAGGCCGCGTACCAGCGGCAGCAGGCGGTTTTCGGCGTCGGCCGGGAGGCCGAAGCGGTCCTTCACCGTCCAGCCGTCGGCGGAGCGTTCGACCGTCACCGTCCGCGGCCCGGACTTCACCGTGAGCGCGCGCAGGTCGGCGAGCAGGGCGGCGGGCACGAGCGGCCGGCTTTCGGCGGCGGCGGGCGCTTCCTCGCGCGTCAGCCGAAGCGCGAGCAGGGCGGCGAGGCCGAGGGCGAGGGTGGAGAGCAGCAGGGTCTTGTTGCGCATGGCGGGTTACGAGAGCTTGCGGCGGCGGAACCAGGCGTAGGCCAGGCCGAAGAGCAGGGCGAGGGCCGGACCGGCGAGGAGGTTGAGCACCTGGAGGCGCCGGCCGAGCGAGTTCACGTCTTCGCTCAGCCCGCGACGGATCTGGCGGCGTTCCTCGGAGAGGCGGTCGGCCTCGACCTGGAACTTGTCGATCTCGCGCTGCATCTCGGGCGTGATGATGACGCCCTTGGCGGACGCGCCGCCGGTCTGGCGGGAGAGGTCGGCGATCTTCGCGTTGGCCTCCTCGAGGCGGCGTTCGATCTCGTCGAGCTTGGCCTGGTACCGGAGCTGCGCGACACGTTCGATCTCTTGGACGCGCCTGAAGGGGCGGAGCGAGGTGCCTTTCGAGCGCAGGCCGACGAGTTCGTCGCTGCCGCCGAGCGTCTCCAGGGCGCTGACGACGAAGGAGAAGTTGTCGTTGATCGGCTCGGCGACCGTCTGGCCGCCGACCTGGCGCTGGCGGACCGTGAAGGGATCCATCATGAAGTCCGAGTCCGCGACCACGATCAGGCGCCCGGGCTTCTGGCTGGCGGCGAGGTGCGGGCCGGGCGGCGTCGGCGCGGGCGTCGGCGCCTTGGGCGGTTCGCCCGGGCGGGCCGGCTCGTCGGGCGTCGGCGCGGGCGCGCCCTGCGGGTAGGCGGAGACGAAGTCGCCGGACACCGCGGCGGCGAGCACGCGGGCCTTGCCGTCGGCCTGGAACGACAGGGAGACCTTCTCGAACGGGCCGGCGTTGGCGGCGGCGACGGGCACCGCGCCCATGCCCGGCCCGGATTGGGTGACCAGCGGGTCGAGCTTCAGGCGCTTCTCGGCGCCGGAGATCAGGGTGATCGCGCCGGCTTCCATGAAGGCCAGTTCGCGGAGGTCGCTCACGAGCGGGGAGTCCTTGGCGAAGGCGGCCGGTCCGGCGGCGAAGGCCGGCTGGTATTGCACCGCGTCGCCGCGGGATCCGCGGATCGCGACCGAACCGGCCGCGTCGCCCGTGACGGCGTCCATCTCGACGGCCACGCCCCACGCGCGGAGCAACGCCGGGTCGCTGGCGGCCGTCATCGCCATCGGGGCCATCATGAAGGGCATGTTGCCCTGCGAGAATTTCTGGATGCGCGAGAGCGGATCGACGGCCGCGAAGACCGCGCCGCCCTTCATCAGGTGCTGGTCGACCGCGTAGGCCAGCTGCGGGTCGATGTGGTGGGCGTGCGCCAGGGCGACGACCGCGACGTCCTTCGGCAGCGCCTTGTCGGTCGTGTTCAGCGTCACCACCTCGAAGGTCTGGCCCAGCTCCGCGAGGAGCATGTCGGCCGGACCGGGCTGCTGCTCCCCGCCCTGGGGCAGCGCGTTGCTGATCGGCAGGGAGCTGATGAGCGCGAGGCGCGGGCGTTCGAGGCGGGCGACGGAGGCGACGAGCTTCGACAGGTCGAATTCCAGGAACCGTTCGCGCGAGGGGTCGAGCATCGGGACGGCCTTGACCGTGTCGGCCAGCTGGGCCGTCAGGCCGAGGTAGGCGTTGCCTTGGTTGGCGCGCATGGCGGCGAGGCCGTGGCGCTGGGCGCGCTGTTCCTCCTTGGTGTCGGGGCGCGGGTCGGTGACGACCAGGCGGACCTTGCCGCCGGCGGCGGCCACGTATTCGCGTAGCAGCGTCTCGACGCGGCGCGAATAGCTTTCGAGATACGGGCGCAGCTTGACGTCGGAGCGGCTGACGAAGAACTCGAGCGTCACCGGTTCGTCGAGCTGGGCGACGATGCGCCGGGAGCCCGGCGACAGGGTGAAGGTGCGGTCGGCGGTCAGGTCGGCCCGGGCGCCGAAGGCGCCGAAGAGCAGGTTGACGAAGAAGGCGGCCGCGAGGACGGCGGCGGCGGCGAGCAGGGCTTGGGGGCGGTTCATGGCGCGGCGGGTTCAGCGACGTTCGACGAGGATGGCGCTCAGGCCGAGCCCGGCGAAAGCGACGGAGAGGAAGTAGGCGGCCGGGCGGGCGTCGAGCAGCCCGAGGGTGAACGGCTCGAGGTTGCGCCAGAGGCCGAGGCGGCGGAATTCGTCGACGCCGCCCGCGCCGAGGGCGCCGGCGAGCAGCTCGTCGAAGACCCCGTAGCCCACGAGGACCAGCACGAAGCAGGCGAGGAAGCCCGTCACGAAGGCGATGACCTGGCTGCGGGTCAGGGCCGAGGCCACGGCGGCGATGCCGAGGCAGGCGCCGGCGCAGAGGAATGAGCCGACGTAACCTGAGACGATCACGCCCCAGTCAGGTTCGCCCAGCCAGCCGACCGTGAGGGCGACGGGGGTCGTCATGAGCAGCGCGCACGCGAGGAAAAGCCAGGCGGCGAGGAACTTGCCGAGGGCCGCCTGCCAGACCGTGATTGGCCAGGTCAGCAGCAGCTCGAGCGTGCCTTGGCGGCGTTCCTCGGCCCAGAGGCGGGCGCCGGCGGCGGGGGCGAGGAACGCCCACAGCCACGGGTGATAGAGGAAGAAGCGGTCGAGGCTGGCGACGCCGGATTCGTAGAGCCCGCCGACGAAGAAGGCCAGCGAGACGGCGAAGGCGTTGAAGACGGCGAGGAAGACGTAGGCGAGCGGCGTGCGGAAGTAACCGGCGAACTCGCGGCGGAGCATCGCGGAGAAGGGACGGAGGCCGGGGGCGGCGGGGGCGGGGGCGGACATGGCGGGAAAGGGTCAGGCGGTGAGCTGGCGGAAGACGGCGTTGAGGTCGGCGCCGCGGGCGAGGAACCGGTCGCGGGATTCGTCGCAGCGCACCTCGCCCTTGGCGATGACGATCACGCGCGTGCAGAGCTCGCCGACCTCCTCGAGGATGTGGGTGGAGACGATGACGGCCTTCGTCGCGGCCATCTCCTTGAGGATGCGCCGCACCTCGAACTTCTGGTTCGGGTCGAGGCCGTCGGTGGGCTCGTCGAGGATCAGCACCTCGGGGTCATGGAGCACCGCCTGGGCGAAGCCCACGCGCATGCGGTAGCCTTTGGACAGCGTGTCGATGTTCTGGGCGGCCACTTCCTGGAGGCGGCACAGTTCGAGCGTGCGGCGCACGCTCTCGGCGGCGTCGGGCAGCGCGCGCAGGTCGGCGGCGAAGCGGAGGAACTCGCGCACGGTCATCTCACCGTAGGCGGGCGCGCCTTCGGGCGAATAGCCCAGGCGCTGCTTGGCGCGGACGGCGTCGTCGGCGACGTCGAAGCCCGCGATCACCGCGGCGCCGGCGTCGGCGCGCAGGTGGCCGGTGAGCATCTTCATCGTGGTCGACTTGCCGGCCCCGTGGGGGCCGAGGAAACCGACGACTTCGCCGCGGTCGACGGAGAAGGAGACGTCGCGCACGGCGCGGATGGCGCCGTAGGATTTGGACAGGTGCTTGGCTTCGACGAGGGGCATGACGGGAAAGGAGGTCAGCGGTTCTGCGGGGTGCCCTGCGAGGCGACGCGGATGCCGGCCTGCTGGAGCTTCTCGCTGATGCGCAGCAGGAGCTGCTGGTTGAACTCGAGCTGCTTGGCGGCCTGGGCGGGGAAATACCAGTACATCAGGCGGATGTTCACCGCCCATTCGCCGTATTCCAGGACGTGCACGAGCGGCGGGTGGCTCGGCTGGGAGCCTTCATGGCCCGCGAGCAGGCCGCGGATGAGGTCCGCCGCTTCCTTCACCTTCTCGGCGGGGGTGTTGGCCTCGAGGTGCACGAGGTCCTGCGCGCGGATGAAGTCGCGGCGGGTGAGGTTGACGATCGGGCGGGTCGCCAGGTCGCCGTTCGGGATGGCGAGGCGCTGGCCGTCGAGCATCATGATGGTCGTCGAGCGCAGGCCGAGGGACTCGACCTTGCCTTCGTGGCTGCCGATGTTGATGACGTCGCCCAAAGTGAACGGCTGGTCGACGATGAGCATGACGGCGCCGAAGACGTTCTTGATGGTGTCCTGCGAGGCGAAGGCCAGGCCGACGACCGCGCCGGCGAGCAGGCCGAGGATCGCGTCGGACGACTTCGGGTCGATGATCGAGATGGCCTTGAAGGCGCCGACCAGGACGACCGTGATGCGGATGACGGTGGCGAACATCGGCACGAGGATGTCGTCGAGCTTGTTGTCGGAACGGTCGGCGATCTTCTGGCCCCAGGCGATCGGGATCGCGACGAGGTGGAAGACGGCCGTGGTGTGCGCGAGCGAGCAGAGGAACGCGCCCGCGATGACGGTGAAGTCGAGCCAGCCGGCGTGGGCCAGGTATGGCGCGTTGCTCCGGATGAGGAAGAGCAGGGTGTAGGCGGGGAGGATCAGCGGCAGGGCCTTGCCCGCTGCGGCGACGGCCGCCTCGGCGATCGGGCTCCGGCCGAACTTCGTCGAGATCCAGCGCAGCACCTTGTCGGCCAGCCAGCCGGCGACATAGGCCACGGCGATGAAGCCGACGGCGTGGACCAGGATATTGCTCCAGTCCTCGGGCGCCTTCGCGACGACCTTGCCGATGTCGCCGATGATGAAATGCTTCGCCGGGGCGGCGGCGGGAGCGGCGGCGGCCGGCGAGACAGCCTGGCCGGCGAGGGGGATGGTCTGGGCGAAAAACATGCGAGGGAGCGGAGGGTGAGGGTCTATGTAGGCGGTCGCCGTCCGCATTTCAAGCGTCACCCGGGGGCGGATTTGCTTGGCGCTTGATGCGGGGCGGACCCCTTGCCACGCTGAAGCGACCGGAATGAGCGAAACCAGCGAAAAAAAGCCCGCCAAGCCCGTGGTGCTCACCTGCGCCCAGCCGACCGGGCGCCTCCACCTAGGTAAGTATCTGGGGGCGGTGCTGAACTGGGGCCGGATGCAGGACGATCACGAATGTTACTTCGGCATCGTCGACCAGCACGCCATCACCGTGCCTTATGTCCCGGCCCAGCTCCGGGAGAACACCTATTCCTGCCTGGCCCAGTACGTGGCCTGCGGGCTCGACCCCGCCCGCAGCCGGCTGTTCGTCCAGTCCCATGTCATCGGCCACACCGAGCTGGCCTGGGTCCTCGGCTGCCTCTGTCCCTTGGGTCAGTTGGAGCGGATGACCCAGTTCAAGGACAAGTCCCGCAAACAGGAGTCCGTCGACGCCGGCCTGCTATTCTACCCGGTCCTGATGGCGGCCGACATCCTGCTTTACAACGCCACGCTCGTGCCCGTCGGCGAGGACCAG
>SYID01000005.1 GCA_005798925.1 Verrucomicrobiota bacterium | reverse complement strand
CCTCGTACACCACGAGCCACACCACCACCAGCCCGGCCGCCACCCACTTGCCGCCAAGCGCGCGCGGCCAACGCAGGCGCGGCGTCCACACGCGGCGCAGGAGATTGCGCGCAGCCACGAGAGGGCAGTCGTGCGTGATCGCGATCACCGTGCCCTTGTAAGCCTGGAGGTGGCGCTCGAGCCAGGCGACCGTGTCGGCGTCGAGGTGGTTCGTCGGCTCGTCAAGGAGGAGGATGTCCGGCTCCATCAGCAGCAGCCGGCAGAGCGCGACGCGGCGCTTCTCGCCGCCGGAGAGCGCGGAGACGACGGCCTCCCCGGGCGGGCAGCGCAGGGCCTCCATCGCCATCTCGATGCGGGCGTCGAGATCCCACCCGCCGCGCGTGTCGAGGATCGATTGGATCTCGGCTTGGCGGGCGAGGATCTTCTCCTGCTCCTTCGCGTCATCGGTCTCCGAGACCTTGACGAACGTCTCGTCGTATTCCTCGAGGAGCGCCTTCATCGGGCCGGCGGCCTGCATCACGCAGGCCTGGACCGTGAGGTGTTCGTCGAGACGCGGTTCCTGGGCGAGGTAGCCGAGCGTGTAGCCGGGCACCTGGCTGATCGCGCCGTCGAATTCCTTGTCCTCGCCGGCCATGATCTTGCGCCGCGTCGTCTTGCCCGAGCCGTTGAGGCCGCGGACGCCGATCTTCGCCCCGTAGTAATACGAAAGGGAGATGTCGCGGAAGACGGGTTTCTTTTCGAAGGACTTGGTGACTCCCGTCATCGTGAAGATTACCTTGTCGTCGGCCATGCCGGGAGGGTTCCGAGAAGCCTCCGGGGGGCAAGCGGAACCCTCCGGGACGGCGGACTGACCGCACTTGACATCCCGCCCGGGGCGTCCAAGGTAGGGGTCAGTTCACCTTCACCGAGGTGGGTCCCGACGGACCCGCTTTTTTTGTCCCCAAATCATTTCACCGCACACCCGCACCCATCCCCATGAGCGTCGACATCAAACCCTTCCTCCAATACCTCGAAAAGGAGAAGAACATCAAGAAAGAGGAGGCCTGCGCCCTCATCGTCGAGGCCATCAAGTCCTCCGTCGAGAAGTCGGTCATGGCCGGACAGAACGTCGAGATCAACGCCGACGCCGTCTCCGGCAAGCTGGACGCCTTCGTCGTCCTGCGGGTGACCGACTCCGTCTCCGACCCCCTCCAGGAGATCAACCCCGTCGCCGCCTCCCTGATCGACGCCGACGTCAAGGTCGGCCAGGAAGTCCGGAAGCCCATCAACGTGGCCGACCTCGGCCGCATCGCCGCCAAGACCACCCAGCAGCTGCTCAACCAGCGCTTCCGCAAGATCGAGAAGGACCAGGTCTTCCAAGAGTACAAGGACAAGGTCGGCGACATCGTCACCGGCACCGTCCGACGCACCGAGCGCGGCAACGTGGTGATCGAGCTAGGCACCGCCGAAGCCGTCCTCACCCACAAGGAGCGCTGCCACGGCGACGAGTTCCGCACCGGCGACCGCATCCGCTGCCTCCTGCTTGAGATCCGCGAAGACCCGCAGCGCGGCCGTGAGTTCGTGCTCTCCCGCGCCAACCCGGCGTTCGTCCGCCGCCTCCTCGAGCTCGAGGTCGCCGAGATCGCCGACAAGACCGTCACCATCGCCGCGATGGCCCGCGACCCGGGATACCGCACCAAGATCGCCGTCGATTCGCGCGACCCCAAGGTCGACCCCGTCGGCGCCTGCGTCGGCGCGCGCGGCGCCCGCGTCCGCAACATCGTCAAGGAGCTCGGCGGCGAGAAGATCGACATCATCCGCTACCACGCCGAGCCGCTCAAGCTGCTCGAGGAAGCCATCCGCCCGGCCAAGCCCCGCAACGTCCGCATCGACGAGCGCAGCCGCTCCATCTTCTTCGAAGTGGACGAGGACGACATGCGCATCGCCATCGGCAGCAAGGGCCGCAACGCCCGCCTGACCTCCAAGCTCATGGGCTGGGGCCTGAACATCCAGAAGGCCACGCACGCCGCCGAGAGCTTCGAAGCCAAGGCCGGTGACGCCGCCGTCCGCATCGCCGAGCAGCTCGGCCTCCCGGCCGAGCTCATCGCCAAGTTCGTCGGCCTCGGCATCTCCAGCGTCGAAGCCCTCGAAGGCGCGACCATGGAGGACTTCCAGGAAAGCGGCATCCCCGCCGAGGAGGTCGAAGCCGTCCTCGCCGCCTACGCCAAGGGCCGCCGTCCTTGATCCTTCCGCCTCCCCTCCTGTCGCCACCCCTCGCCCGCGCCCATGACCGAGAAGAAGAAATCCGAAGCCAAGAAGACCGCGACCACGCAGCGCTTCAGCGACGTGGCCAAGGAGCTCGGCATCGAGGTCAAGGCGCTGCTCGCCTTGGTCGACCAGTTCGTGGTCGCCCATCCCGAGTACAAGGACTACGTCTACATCGACGGCAAGAAGCCGGCGTCCTCCAGCAACTTCGGCAAGACCTATCGCGACGACTTCCTGACGTTCGCGGCGGACAAGCTGCCCAAGAAGGCGGAGCCTGCGCCGGCGCCGGTCGTCGAAGCGGCCAAGGCACCCGAGCCCGCTAAGCCGGCCCCGGCGGCTCCGACGCCCGCCACGAAGGCGGGCACGCCGCCCACGGTGAGCCTCCCCCCGAGGCCCACCATCGTCCCCACGAACCCGGCGCCGACCGCCCGGCCGCCCGTCACCCCGGCCATCCCTCGCCCGACCATCGCGCCGACCCCGTCGAAGGCCGACCTCCCGCCGGTCGTGATCAGCACGCCGCCGGCCGCGCCCGCGCGCGCCGCCAACGTACCCCCGGTGATCCGACCGCCGGTCACCCCGGTCGTCAATCGTCCGGCCGCCACCGGCAGCCAGGCCGCGCCCGGCAGCAAGGGCGTCATCACCGTCCGCCCGCCGATCGTCGTGCGCGACTTCGCGATCGCGCTCAACCTCAAGCCGTTCCAGGTCATCGGCAACCTGATGGAATTGAACAAGGTGGTCAGCGTCTCCTCGGTCATCGAGGAAGCCGACGCCCGCAAGGTCGCCGAACGTCACGGTTTCACGCTGGAGATCCGGCATCGCGGCGAGGGTGTCCAGCCCGTCAAGAAGGTCGAAAAGCCTTCCGAAGACGACCCGGCGCTCATGACCCCGCGCCCGCCCGGCGTCTGCGTGCGCGGTCACGTCGACCACGGCCAGACCACCCTCCTCGACTTCTTCCGCAAGACGAACGTCGTCTCGGGCGAAGCCGGCGG
>SYID01000065.1 GCA_005798925.1 Verrucomicrobiota bacterium | reverse complement strand
CCCAGGGCCGCGATGGTGTCGGCCCGCTGGTCGTCGGCGAAGATGAAGACGATGTTCGGCGGCTGGGCGGCGGTCAGGGACACGACCATCACCATTAACGTAAGGCAGAGACGGGGCAGGCTCATGGCCTCATCCAAGCCCTTCGGACCAAGGAAGGCAACCCGCGTTCAGTCGTTGAAGCCGTGGTGCCCGTCCTGCTTGCGGTGCTCGGGCATGTCCGGTTCGACATGCACCAGCACCGAGATCACCTCGGGGTGGGACCTCAGGATGTCGGCCTTGATCCGGCCCGCGATGGCATGCCCTTCGGCCACCGTGGCGGTCTCGGCCACCTGCAGGTGGAAATCGACCTCGAAGCGGTCGCCCAGACGTCGGGCCCGGAAGGCGTGGAAACCCTTGGCCCCGGGGGCCGCGAGGATGTGCTCGCTGAGATCCTGCAGCACGTGCTCCGCCGGGGCGGTATCGAGCAGGTCTTCGCAGGCGCCCTTGAACAGCTTGATGCCCTCGGCGCCAAGCCAGCCGGCGAGCACCAAGCCGACGACCTTGTCGAGGGCCCGCCAATCCGGGTTCACGTTGGCGATGACGACCGCGACCAAGGCGAGCAAAGAGGCGACGGCGTCGGCGCGGTGGTCCGTGGCGTTGGCCATGAGCAGACGCGAGCCGAGCCGTTCGGCCTGACGGCGCGCATACTGGTAGAAACCTTCCTTGATGAGCAAAGCCCCGCCGGCGACCCAGGCGGCCGCGAGACCCGGGGTGGCGATCTCGGCGCCGCTGACGAGCGCGGCCAGCGACTGCCAGGCCAGCCCGAGACAGAACAGCAGCACCAACGACGAGATGAGCATCGTCGCCAGGGTGGAGAAGCGATGATGGCCGTAGGGGTGATCGTCATCCTTGGGGAGATGGGCGAACTTCAGGCCGATGATGGCCGCGATGTCGCTCGCGATGTCGACGAGAGAATGGATGCCGTCAGCGACGAGGGCCTGCGAGGACGCGATGATCCCGACGCTGAGCTTGGCTCCTGCCATGACGACGTTGACCGCCAGGCTGAGCGCCACGGTCAGACCGCCCTCGCGCTGCAGCGTAGTGCTCATTTGGGCGAATTGGCCTTGATCAGGTCGGCCTCGGCGACCCAGTCGATCCGGACGAGCTTGGCCTCGGCGACGGCCGGGTGGCCGTTCAAGTCACGGACGAGGGCTTCGAGCTGACCCCACGGGGCGCCGCCGGGCTGCTTGCGCCAGGCATCCAGACGCAGGAGGACTTCTTCGTGGCCGGCCCAGGCCGCGGCGACGTCGCCGGACGCGATCTTCACCTCGGACGCCTGATGGCCGGGCTTGAGCCTGAGGGCGATGCGGTCGGCGAACGTGAACGCATAGGCCGCAACCGGTCCGGGTTCGGCCAAGGGCACGCCGGCGGCATAGGTCTCCTTGATCAGGATATGCTCTTCGGGGAGCTCCTTGCCTTCGGGCGAATACCGACGAGTGCCGCCCGTGACGAGCGTGCGGACCTTGCCTCCGTCCTTGGCTTCCGCGACCTGCTCGAAGAGGACGTAGGCACCATAGAAGCCCTTCTGCTGGACCGCGTAGTCATACATCATCGGGGCCATGCTCAAGGAAGAGCGCACCATGCGGAGCTGGTTCTTCTTCTCGCTGCCGCAGGACTTGCCGCCGAGCAGGATCATGACGCCCAGCAAGGCGCCGACCAGGAAGATAACGAAACGTTCGCGCTGACCCATGTCCCGACTTCAGCCGAGGAAGCCCGCCGGTGCAAGGAGAAGCCTCCGGCGGTGCGTTTGGCGTTGGAAAATCACCCGCGGACGCCAAAACAGCCTCATGCTTCAGGCCACCGTCGAGACCCGCGTCCGCTTCGCCGAGACCGATGCGATGGGCGTCACCTACCACGGCAATTACCTCCCTTGGTTCGAGATGGCCCGCGTCGCCTTGCTCGACCAGCTCGGCACCCCGTATCGCCAGCTCGAGCAGGAAGGCTTCCTGCTGCCCGTACTGGAGACCGGCCTGACCTACCACCGCCCTTCCCGCTTCGACGACCGCGTGCGCATCACGGTGACCTTGGCCGAGAAACCCAAGGCCCGCCTCCGGCTCACCTATCAGGTCGAGCGCGACGGCGAGCTGCTCGTCGAAGGCTTCACCGTCCACGCCTTCGTGAACCGCGAGTTCAAGGCCGTGCGCCCGCCCGACCGCGTCGAGGCCGCGATGCGCCAAGCCTTCGGAGCCTGATTTCATGAAGATCGCCGCCGCCCCGCTGGGGCCTTTCGAAACCAACGCCTACCTCGTCGTCGCCGAGAACGGCAAGGACTGCTGCGTCATCGACGCCCCCAAGGACGCCGGCCCGCTGCTGCTCGCGGAGATCAAGAAGCAAGGCCTCAACCTGACGCACCTGCTCATCACGCACGGGCACTGGGACCACATGTGCGATGGGCGCCATTTCGCGGACGCCGGCGCCAAGGTCATCGCTCACCAGGACGACCAGCAGCTCATCGAGAACATCGAGGCTTATCGTAACCGTTACCAGTCGATGATCCCGTCGCTCTCCGACGACGACTTCCGGTCGGTGAAGGTCGACCGCTGGGTGGACGACGGCGATGTCGTCGAGACCTGCGGCTATAAGTTCGAGATCCGGCACGTCCCCGGTCACTGCCCTGGCAGCATCCTGTTCTACGCCGCCGACCAGAAGATCGCCTTCACCGGCGACGCCATCTTCAAGGGCTCCGTCGGCCGCACCGACCTCCCCAACGGCGACTGGAACCAGCTCCTGACCTCGATCCGGAAGCGCATCTACACCCTGCCGGACGACGTGGTCCTGCTCCCCGGACACGGCGGCCAGACCTCGGTGGGCGTCGAGAAGCAGACCAATCCGTACGCCAAGCCCTAAGCCGAGTGCCGACTCCCTGCCCTTTCCTACCGTCGTGCGGACATCCGCTCTCCTGGCGCGACCTCAACGCCCTGCGGGACGACCGGGGGCCCGAGCTCTACCGTCTCTGCCTCGAATACGGCCAGCAGCTCTGGCTGGACGACCTTCCCGCGCGGGCGCTGCTCGCCGTCGACCGGGCGTTGTATTGCGATGTCCCCGGAGATGCCGACGTGCTGACCGAATACCCCATGCCCTATCGGGCGATCGGGTGGATGGTGAAGCAGCCCGCCGACACCTTCACCGGCAACGCGCGGGTGCATTACCAGCATCTTGCCGACCGAGTGCGGGGCGAGCGGGCTGACCTCAAGAAGTGGCGGGCCTGGGCCGCCTGGGCCGTCACGCGTCACGTCCGGCCCGACCTCGCCAGCGACCCCATGCATATCGTCACCGAGCCCACGCACGCCGAGATCGAAGCCGGCCTCCGCACCTATGGCGTGAACGGCGAAATCGTCGAATGGCGCCGGGCGCTGTCCGACTGATCACTTCGTCACGTCCAGGACTTCGACCTGCAAGAAGATCGGCTGGCCGTCGGCGCCGGCGATCATGAAAGGTTTTCCTATCGGCCCCTTCAGGGTCGGGTATTCCTTTCGCACGGTGGGGGCAAGCTCACCGACCGTGCCTTTATGCAACACCAGTTCAACCGATTGGCCGAGCCGGCTCAGCGTGAGCGCCTCGCGCTTCTCATCATAGGCACGCAGGGTCCATCCGTCCACCTTGCGACCCAAGGGCACCCACTTGCGGGAGCCCGACGCATCTTCGATCGAAAACAGCTTGTCCTTCGGCAGCACGCCATGGAAGCGGGGCAAGCCCTCCTTCGCAACGCCCGGCTTCGGGGACGCAGGCGATGCGGACGGCTCTCCTGACACGCGGGCAGAGGACGTCATCTCTAGAGCGAGGAAGCCATCAGGTCCCACCTTCGGCGTCACCGTGAAGACCACGCCCTCGTCGGCCGAGCCCACGCGGATGGTCGTCTGCTTGCCATCGACCGTGATGACGGAAGGTTCGGCGTAGACCTCCGGCTTGCCGTCCTTATCCGGGCGGGTGAACGTCGCCTTCACCTTCAGGTGGGTCGGCACGGCGTCATCGGCCGCGAGGGCCGAGGAGACCAGCAGGACGGCGAGGAAGGAGCGGAGCATGGCTTAACGGGCCACCGACGTGGCGGAGACCGAAGCGCTCACGGTGACCTCCAGGCCGCCGACGCCGGGGACCTTGGCGATCTCGCCGGGGCGCACGGTCACGACCGTGCTGAGTTCGCTGGCCGAGGCCTCGACCGAGGACTTGTAAAGATGGAGTTCCTGGTGGGTCGCGCCTTGGGAGACCGTGAGCACGTTGGTCTCGGCGTCGAAGGAATCCAACTTCCAGCCCTCGACGGTCGCGCCTAGTTTGTACCAGCGGCGTGAGCTACGGCTGTCCTGGATCGAGAAGAGCCCTTCTTTGCCAAGGACCGAATAAAAGACCAGCGTACCGTCGTGGGCCTTGCCCTCGCGCTTACGTTCGCGCTTGTCCGCTTTCGGATCGACCGGCTCGGGCTTGGCGTTGATGGAGACTCGCAAAGAGATGCTGATCGCGCCGTCCGGCTGGACGGTCGGGGAGAGCACGAGTTCCATGCCGCCCTGCGGCTGCCCTTTGGGATCCTTGGGGTCGGGCTTACCGGCGACGGAGACGCGTGCTTCGGAGCCGGACACCGCCGAGACGGAAGGCGCGGTCAGGACATCGGACTTCCCCGTCTTCGGGTCAAGGTGGGAGACGGAGGTGCGGACGGTCACCGTGGGGGGAGGGGGCGGGGGCGCCGAAGTCTGCCCCGAGCCCGTGGCGGCGGCCAGGCAGGCGAGGAACAGCGATGAAAATCGGGCGACCATGGGGAACGGCATAGTTCTATTTCCCTTATACCCCGTCGCGAGGCAAAAGGTTGCGTCCCCAAGGGCCGAAACCTCAGAGACGCCTGAAGATCAGCGAGGCGTTATGTCCGCCGAAGCCGAGGTTGTTCGAGATCGCGACGTCCACCTTGCGGGCCTTGGCGACGTTCGGCGTGTAGTCGAGGTCGCAGTCTGGGTCCGGGTTCTCGTAATTGATCGTCGGCGGGATCATGCCCGTATGGATGGCCATGACGCACGCGGCCGCCTCGACGCCGCCGGCGGCGCCCAGGAGGTGGCCGGTCATCGACTTGGTCGAGGAGATGGAGATCTTGGGGGCGAGGTCGCCGAAGGTGCGCTTGATCGCGAGGGTCTCGCAACGGTCGTTGATCGGGGTCGAGGTGCCGTGGGCGTTGATGTAACCCACTGCGGACTTCTCGATGCCGGCCTCGGCGAGGGCGCGGTTGAGGCAGAGCGCGAGGCCCTTCCCTTCCTGATCCTGGCCGGTGATGTGGTAGGCGTCGCAAGTGGCGCCGTAGCCGGCGAGCTCGCAATAGATGCGGGCGCCGCGGGCCTGGGCGTGCTCGAGGGATTCGATCACGAGGACGCCGGCGCCTTCGCCCAT
>SYID01000064.1 GCA_005798925.1 Verrucomicrobiota bacterium | reverse complement strand
CTGACCAGGGATCGCGAAGATGAGGTCGAGGTTGCGTGAGGCGAAGCCGGCGGCCTCGATGAGCTCCCACGCCTCCATGATCTGCTTGGGCGAATGGCGGCGGCCCAGCGCGTCGAGCGTGGCGTCGTCGAAGCTCTGCACGCCCATCGAGACCCGCGTGACGCCGATCTCCTTGAGTGCGGCGAGCTTGTCGGCGCGTACGGAGGAAGGCGCGAGTTCGACGGTCCACTCGGCGGGCCGGCCGGCGGCCTGGGTCATCGCATGGCCGAGGCGACGCAGATCATCCGCGGGCAGGAGTCCCGGCGTGCCGCCGCCCCAGAAGGCGGTCTCGACGCGACCGGGCGGATGGAGCTCCATCTCCCTTTCGATCGCGGCGAGGTAGCGGTCGATCTCGCCGCGCTTGGGCTGCTCCTGGTAGAACGAGCAGAAGTCGCACGACGACGCGCAGAACGGGACGTGCAGGTAGAGGGCCGTCGCGGACTGGACGGGCGCGGACATCACTCGAGGCCGAGCTGCTTGCGGCCGGCTTCGGAGATCATCCGCGGATTCCAGACCGGGTCCCAGACGATCTCGACTTCGGCGGACTCGACGCCGGGCAGGGCTTCCATCTTGGACTTCGCGTCGGCGGCGATCACGGGCCCCATGCCGCAACCTTGGGCGGTGAGCGTCATCTTGGCCGTGACCTTCTGGCCGCCGCGCTCGCCGGGGGTGAGTTCGAGGTGATAGATCAGGCCGAGGTCCACGATGTTGACCGGGATCTCCGGGTCGAAGCAGCCCTTGAGCGCTTCCCAGAGGGCTTCCTGGTTCACGGGGCCGCTCATGACGGCCTCGTCCTTGCGACCATAGGCGTCGACGGCGTCGGCACCAAGGGCTTCGATATCGGCCGGGGCGATGCGGAAGAGGCCCATCGGGGTGCGCACGGTGACCGAGCCGCCGAGGGCCTGGGTGACGGTGACTTCCGTGCCCTTTTCCAGCACGACGACATCACCGGCGGGGATGAGGGTCGAGGCGCAGTCGCGGACGAGGTGATGGACGGAGGACATGCCCAGAAGACAGGCGGTAAGGCCTGCGGACGCAAGCGTGGCGTGCGGTCGGGATGTGCTTTTGAGGGTGGTCCGGTTGCATGCCAAGGTGACACGTAAGGTTGTGGGCGGCCGGCCGGCGGCTAACTTCTCCCTCAACCCTTTCCCATGCGTTGTCTCCTGGCTCTGCTCTTCGCCCTTTCCGTCCATGCCGCTCCCGTGCCGATCTTCGACGGCAAGTCCCTCGCGGGCTGGGAAGGCGACGCCGCCTGGTGGCGCGTCGAGGACGGCGAGATCCGCGGCGGTTCCTCGACGGTCAAGGTCCCGAAGAACTTCTTCCTCGCGACCGAGAAGTCCTACCAGAATTTCGACCTCCGCGTGAAGCTCCGTCTCACCGGCACGGGCTTCATCAACAGCGGAGTGCAGATCCGCAGCGTCCGCGTCCCGGGCAGCACGGAGATGAGCGGTTATCAGGTCGACTACGGCAAGGGCTGGTATGGCAAGCTCTACGACGAGAGCCGTCGCAACAAGGTCATCGCCGAGGCCAAGGATCCCGCCGCCGTGCTCGCCGCGGTCAAGGAGGGCGAGTGGAACGAGTATCGCATCCTCGCCGAGGGCAGCCGCATCCGCAGCTGGATCAACGGCGTGCCCGCGCTCGATTACGTCGAGACCGCGCCGAACATCGCCCTCGACGGTAAGATCGGCCTGCAGGTCCATTCGGGCGGCATGGCGATCATCCAAGCCAAGGACATCACGATCGAGGAACTGCCGTCTACTCCGGGTGCGCTGACCTGGGACAAGGTGAAGCCGGCGGAGAAGGGCGCCGAGCCGGCCAAGGCCGCCGCTCCCCGCAAGGACACGAGTTACAACGACGTACAGGGCGTCCGTCGCTCCGCCGAGGAGCAGCAGAAGCTCTTCAAACTCCCCGAGGGCTTCGAGATCGAGCTCTTCGCCAAGGAGTCCGCCGATTTCGGCAAGTTCATCATGCTGATCTTCGACCAGCAGGGCAGGGCGTGGTCCAGCACCGCGCTGGAATACCCGGTCGACGCCAACGAGAACCCCGCCGCCGCCGAGGCCCTTTATAAGTCCAAGGCCCGCGACAAGGTGATCGTCTTCGACCGGCCCTTCGAGGCGGGGGTACGTCAGCCCCGCGCCTTCGCCGACGGCCTGGCGATCCCCGAAGGCGTCCTGCCCTATAAGGACGGCGCGGTCGTCCAGCACGGCCACGACGTGGTGTTCCTTCGAGACACCGATGGCGACGGCAAGGCCGACAAGCGCGAGGTCCTGCTGACCGGCTTCGGCATCCAGGATTCGCACCTTTTCCCGCACCAGTTCACCCGCGCACCGTGGGGTTGGTTCTGGCTCGCGCAGGGCGCCTTCAATTCCGGTAAGGTCACCTCCACCAAGGGAGACGTCACCGACTTCCCGAACACGCGCATGGCGCGCTTCCGTCCCGACGGCAGCTTCTTCGAGCCGACGAGCGTCGGCCCCTGCAATATCTGGGGGCTCGTGCTCACCGGCGAAGGCGAGGCGTTCATCCAGGAGGCGAACGACTACGGTTACCCCGTGATGCCGTTCCATGAATACTCGCTCTATCCCGGCTGCGCGGACCGCCTCGCCAAATCCTACCAGCCGCCGTTCCCGGTGCAGGCCCCGGATTTCAAGATGAGCGGCTCGGGCCTCAGCGGCCTCGCGCTCTCCGATGTCGGCGTCTGGCCGAAGGGCTACGACGGCGTGATGTACGTCGCCAACCCGATTACTTCGAAGGTCAACGCGATCCGCCAGCACCGCGCGGGCTCCGGCTACCGCCTCGAGCGCCTCGAGGATTTCGTCTCCTGCGACGACCCGTTCTTCCGTCCGATCGCCATGACCATGGGTCCCGACGGCTGTCTTTACGTCATCGACTGGTATAACAAGATCATCAGCCACAACGAGGTCGCCCGTAACCACCCGGATCGTGATAAGCAGTCAGGCCGTATCTGGCGCATCAAGCCGAAGGGCTTCGTCCCGCCGGCCGTGCCGGATTACACCCAGCTCTCGTCCGCCGACCTGATCGCGCGCCTCGGCTCCAAGGTGACGGCCGATGCCCATCTCGCCTGGCAGACCTTGGCGGACCGCCGACCTGAGGAGGCTGTCACCCGCGCACTGGCCGCGCTCGCCGAGGACGCCGCCGCGCCGGCCGCCCGCCGGATCCAGGCGCTCTGGGTGCTCGGCGAGCATGGCCAGAAGATCGGTCCGCTGGCCGAACGCCTGCTGGCCGATCCGAACCGCAACGTCCGCCGCGAGGCGGTGAACGCCCTGCGCCATCTCGG
>SYID01000063.1 GCA_005798925.1 Verrucomicrobiota bacterium | reverse complement strand
GTCGACGCGCAGGACCGGCTGCGGCTCGCCAACCCCGCCGCCGCCGCCTTGTTCGGGCTGGCCGAAGGCGACGTGGGCGGGCCGGTCGTGCCGCTCGCGCGCAGCGCCGATTTCATCGAACTGGTGCGCCGCGTGCGGGCGGAGGGCGACGCGCGCGCCACCATCCTGCTCAACCGGGCGCCGCTGGCCGACGTCTGGGTGCAGGCCGCCGGCGCGCGCACCGATCCGGAGGCGTTCGGCGCCGGCGCGGCGATCTTCGTGCTCGCCGACGTCACGGCGCTGAAGCGCCTGCAGGCGATGGAACGGGATTTCGTGACCAACGTCTCGCACGACCTGCGCACGCCGGTGACGATCCTGCGCGGTTACGCCGAGACGCTCGCCGAGGACCAGTCCACGATGTCGGCGGAAGACCGCGCGCGGTTCGCGCAGAAGATCGTCGGCTCCGTCGGCCGGCTCCAGGGTCTCGTCGAAGGGCTGCTGTCGCTCGCGAGCCTCGAGACGTCCCAGGACCTCCGGCCGGAAACCGGGGCGTTGCACGCCGCCGCCCGGGAGGCGGCCGAGGAGCTCGGCCCGCGCTGCCGGGCGGCGGGCGTCTCCCTGGAATTGGACCTGGCGTCGCGGACGGGCGGGACCGCCGACCCGCTTCAATCTCGCCGTCTCGTCCAGAACCTCATCGACAACGCGCTGGCCCACGCCACAGGGCTGACTCGGCTCGTCATCGCGACCCGCGACACGCCGAAAGGCACCGAGCTGAGCGTCGAAGACGACGGGGCAGGGGTCGCGCCCGCCGACATCCCGCGCTTGTTCGACCGTTTTTACCGGACGGACAAGTCCCGGCGCGCCGGCGGGAGCGGGCTTGGCCTCAGCATCGTGCGCCAGGTGGCGGAACTGCATGGGGGCTCCGCGACGGCCGAGCCGGCGAAACCCAAGGGCCTCCGGATCACGGTGACGCTGCCGGATCCCTCGGCATGAAAAACCCGCCGTTCTTCGGCGGGTTTTTTGCTCCCTCTGAAAGTGGAGCGCGCGACTGGACTTGAACCAGCAACAGCCACCTTGGCAAGGTGGTACTCTACCATTGAGCTACGCGCGCGCTGGACAGGGAGCAGACCAAACGCCTCAGCGAGTGTCAAGCCTTTGGACGAACCGGGCCCGGGCCGCCGCGGGGGCGGGGGTGAGCCCCTGACGGACGAGAATGGCGGCGGCCTCATCGGAAAAAAGCCAGCGTAAGCCCGGGCGCAAGGAGGCCAAGCGGTCGGAACGCACGTTCAGGATCAAGGGCAGTTGCAAGGGGTAGTCGCGATTGTGCACGTTGTCCTCATCCGGGCGATAGGCGGTGGTGGAACGTCCCGGGCGACCGTCGGCGATCGGCAGGACGCGGGCGCGCCCCGCCGGAAGGCGCGGCAGGAGGATGAGACTGCCCGCGCGCGCGGCGAGCAGGTCCGCGGCCAGGTCGGGCTCGACCCGCAGGCGGACATCGGGCCGGAAAGGCTGCCCCTCGAGGACAAGGCCTTGGAAAGCCTCGAGCACGAGCGTGCCGGGCGGAGAACAGACGGCCGGCGTGAGCAGCTCGGAACGGGCGTCGGGCTGCAGGTCGTTCCAATTGCGGGCCGGCGAACGCGCGTCTTTCGCGAACGCGTCCGCAAGGTTCTCCAGCGTCAACCGCTCGACGCGGTTCGAATCGTGCGTCGCGACGACGATGACGACGGAGGCGAGATGGAACTCGACGGCCGCCGCGCCCTTCGGCTCCGGGGCGGGCTCGCCGGCGCGCCGCAGCCCGGCGAAGGCGGCGACCCGGCCTTCGACGAAGGCGCGGCGGCCGGGGAGGGTGCCGGCGAAGTCAGCCGAGTCCGGGCCGGCGACGGCGGCCAAGCCGGCCGCGACCGGCCCGTCCAACAGGTCGGAGCCGACGAAATCGGCGCCGCCGGCGACGGCGGCCAACAGGCAGGTCAGCCACCTCACGCGGTCTCGGGGCCGGGGTCGAGTTCCGGCCACTGCAGGAGTTTGCGATGCAACGTGCGACGGGAGATGCCCATGAGCTCCGCGGCGCGGGTGCGGTTGCCGCCGGCGGCGGCGAGCGCCTGCCTGAGCAGCTGCTTCTCGTTCTGCTCGCGGTCGAGCGCGTTGGGTCCGGCGAGCGGAAGGGCCGCCGGCGGGGCGGCCAGGGCGAAGCGCGGGTCGAGGTCGGCGGGCGCGACGACGCGGCCGGCCCGGAGGACGGCGAGGTTCTCGCACGCGTTGCGCAGTTCGCGGATGGTGCCCGGCCACGCGTAACGCGTGAGGACAGCCTGGGCTTCCGGCGAAAGCTTCGCCGGAGCGGAGCCGTTCTCCTTGGCGAAGCGCTCGAGGTAATGGACGAGGAGGAGCGGGATGTCGTCCGGCCGCTCGCGCAGCGGGGGCAGGCGCAGGGGCACGACGGAAAGCCGGTAGTAGAGGTCCTCGCGGAACTTGCCCTCCTTGACCATCTGCGCGAGGTCGCGGTTGGTCGCGCAGACCAGCCGCAGGTCGAGCGCGATCGGCCGATGCGAGCCGAGCCGTTCGACCGACCGCGTCTCAAGGAAACGGAGGAGCTTCACCTGCGTCGTGGCGTCGATCTCGCCGATCTCGTCCAGGAAGAGGGTGCCGCCGTCGGCGGATTCGAAGCGGCCCACGCGACGCTCGTTGGCGCCGGTGAACGCACCTTTCTCGTGGCCGAAGAGCTCCGACTCGAGGAGGTTGGCCGGGATGGCGGCGCAATGCACCGCCATGAAAGGCCCTTTGGCGCGCGCGCTCGCCTGATGGATCATCTGGGCGAAGAGCTCCTTGCCGGTGCCGGTCTCGCCGAGGAGGAGGACCGTCGCGTTGGAAGACGCGACGGAGCGCACCTGTTCGATCGAACGCTGCAAGGCGGCGGAAGAACCGACGACCTCGCCGAGCGCGAACTTGCGGTCGAGGCGGGTCTTCAGGGTCACGACCTCCTTCTCGGCGGTGCGCGCCTTCAGCCCGCGCTCGAGCACGAGCTCGACCTGACGCAGGTCGACGGGTTTCTGGAAGAACCAATAGGCGCCGCGGCTCATCGCCTGGACGGCCGTCTCGACGTCGCCGTAAGCCGTCATCATGATGCAGACCGGCTGATGCGGAAGCTTGAGCGCGCGGTCGATCACGGCCATGCCGTCCTCGCCGGCCATGCGCAGGTCCGTGAGCACGGCGTCGGGCGGCACGTCCTGCATGAGACGCGCCGCTTCCGCGGCGTCCTTGGCGACGAACGTCTCGTAGCGGTCTTCAAGGGCGGCGCGCAGGCCGTCGCGGATGTTCTTCTCGTCGTCGACGATGAGGACGGTGGGCTTCATGGCTCAGGCTTCGGGGGTGGCGGGGCGGTTCGCCGCGCCCCAGGCGCGGGCGGCCTTCTCGGCGAGCGCCGCGCGCGCGCGGTCCGCTTCGGCGAGACGCGCCCGGAGGTTGGCGTTGGAGACCTCGGCGAGGTCGTCGAGATCGCAGAGATAGACGCCATCGAGCGAGCGGGCGGCGGGGTCGAAATTCCGAGGCACGCCGAGGTCGACGAACAGGCAGGGCCGGCCGTGGCGGCGGGCGACGAGTTCGCGCAGGCCCGGGGCGTCGAGGAGGGCGCGTTCGACGGTGGCGCAGCCGATGATGACGTCGTAGGCGTGCGCCTGCCGCAGCGCGTCGGCGAGCGTGAGCGAGGCGCCGGCGAACTCCTCGGCGAGGGCGCGGGCGTTCTCGAAGGTGCGCGACGCGACCGAGACCTCGGCCGCGCCGCGCGAGACGAGGGCCTGCACGACCTGACGGCCGACTTCGCCGGTGCCGAGGACGAGCACGCGCGCGTCGGCGAGCGCGCCGAACACGCGCAAGGCGAGCTCGACGGCGACGTTCCCGAGGCTGACCTGGCCCTGGGAGATCCCGGTGTGGGTGCGCGCCCAGGCCCCGGCCTGGAACGCGCGCTGGAAGACGCGGTTCAGGACGGGCCCCGTCATGCCGCGGGCGAGCGCGTCGGCGTAGGCTTCCTTGACCTGGCCCGCGATCTCGGCTTCGCCGACCATCTGCGAATCCAGCCCGGAGACGACGGCGAAGAGGTGCTCGACGGCCAGCAGGCCGGGCACGGGCCGGAGATGGGGGTCGAGCGCGGCGGGCTCGGCGCCGGTCGCGCGGATCAAAGCGGCGCGCAGGTGCAGGGCGGCGGCTTCGTCGCCGACGCCGTAGGCCTCGAGACGATTGCAGGTGGCGAGCAGGACGGCTTCGGCGAGGCCGGCCTCGCGCGCGCTCGCGTAGAAGACCTCCGCGCCGCCGGCCGGCACGCTGAACGCCGCGCGTTCGTCGAGACCGGCGGTGCGATGGGTGGCGCTGAGCGCCACGAGATTACGGAGGCTCTCGCTCATCGGGCGGCGGGCAACGAGAGCCAGAGGGCGACGAGCGCCGGCAGGAAAGCCAGCAGCGAGGCGCGCGCGTAGGCGGCGCCCGCGAGACGATGCCGCCGACGCTGGACGGTGACGAAGACGCAGGCGAGCCACGTGAGCGACGCGGCGCCGAGCTTGGGCGCGGCGACGAGCGCGAGGTCGCGCTGAGCCCAGTCGGTGACGCCGATCACGATGGAAAGGCCCAGCAGCCAGACGGCCGCGCCCATGAGCTGGCCGCCGACGCGATCCAGCGGGACGAGCGCCGGCAGCAGCGCGTAGATCCCGCCGAAACGCCGGCGGGCGAGCGCGCGATCCTGCAGGAGATAAGCGGCGGAATTCAAGGCCTGCGCGCCAAGGACGCCGTAGGCGAGAATCGCGGCGCCGACATGGATCACGATCAGCGGCTTGTCGCCCGCGTCCGGGGAGGGCGCGCCGACGCCGAGCCAGGCGGCCGCGAACAGACAGCCGGCGGTGGCGCCGCCGATGGCCCAAGTCGGCAACCGATGCGTGAAGGTGAGGTCGAGAAAGAGGGAGAGTCCGGCGACACCCCACCCGATGGCGAGGAGGACCTCGGCCGGGCTGCCGATCGGCAAGGCGTGCGTGCGCAGGCCTTGGTAAGCCAGCATGACGGTGAGGAGGATCCAGCCCACCCGGAGCAACCACAGCGCGGAATCAGCCAAGCGCGAGGAGCCGTCCTTGGCGGTCCAGGCGTCCAAAGCCGCGGCGGCAAAGAATACGAGGGCGCACCCCACCAGACACTCCCCGGTCAGGGGGTGCGCGGCCAGGTTGGCGGCGAAGGGAAGCATGGAGCTTAATATAAAGGGGTGGTGTGACATTTTGGCAAACCTGCAAAGCACCCAGTTTTCTTGCGAAGGGGGTGGGGGAGGGTAGGGTATGCCCCTCTTATGCCCCACGACCTCTACGACCTCACCCAACACCCCCCTCGCAGCCCCCGCGTGCGCCTTGGCGGTTTGGTCATCCTCCCCCGAATGATCGACAAAGCCCGGGCGACCCAAAAAGGGAAAAATGGCGAATACACCTACGGATGCTCCTTGGACCGTAATGTCCTCGAATTCCTGGGTGTCGATGCGGATGAACTTAAGTCTCAGATTTACAATGGCTTAGGTGATGGTGAGCTTCTTGCTTGGTTGATGGTCAATGCCAAGAAGCCCCGCCAAGCCTACGAAATCGCCGCCTTCAGCGCTTATCATGAGCAGCGCGCGCCGAGTGCTCCTGGCGGACGGGCCAAGGTCAGCGAATACCAGTCTTCGACTCCCGCCGGCGCCAAGCGCGAGGACATCGTCTCCTGGTTCGATGTCCTCGACCTGGACGATCACCAGAGCTTCGGCGGCAAAGTCTGACCGTGGCCGCGGCGGGTCATCCTCGGCGCGTGTTGCTCGTGTGCATGGGCAACATCTGCCGCTCGCCGACGGCGGAAGAAGTCCTGCGGGTGCACGCCCGCCAGGCCGGCCTGACCGTCGAATTCGATTCCGCCGGAACGGAGAACTACCATGTCGGCGACCCGCCGGACCCGCGTTCGGTCCGGCACGCCCGCGCCCGCGGCTACGACCTGACGTCCTTGCGCGCGCGTCAGGTGCGCGCGGATGATTTCCACGCCTTCGATCTCATCCTGGCGGCCGACCCGCTGAACCTACGCGAGCTCCGGCGCCGCTGCCCCGCCGAACATCATGGCCGGCTGCGCCTGTTCCTGGAAGACGCGCCGTTGCCCGATCCGTATTACGGCGAAAGCGACGATTTCGAAGAAGTGCTGGATCTGGTGGAAAAAAGGGCCCGTTCGCTCGTCGCGGCGTGGGCCCGGCCAACTGAATGATTGCCGAGCGCGGGCGCCCGCGGTTTGCTTCCTGTCACCGATGTACCAAGTGAACTTCAGCGACCAGGCGATGCGCGAGCTCGCCAAGCTGCCCACCTTGGAGCAGATGGAAGTCGTCGAGGCGTTCACGGCGCTGACGCCGGAAGACCTCCTGCGCGGGAGTTCGGACCTGGGCACCGTGCGCCGCGGCGGTCACACCTTCCATCGACTGCGCGTCGGCGATTTCCGCATCTATTTCGAGGCCGCCGAAGGCTCCCTCCTCGCGCATTACGTGCTGCACCGGCACACCTACGCCGATTTCGCGTTCCGCTCGCGTCTGCCGTTCCCCGAGGACGAAGCCCGCATCGAGCAGGAAGGCGGCTTCTGGAAATACCTCGACGAACCACCGAAGCACTGAACGTGACCACCCCGCCCGACAAACGCCCGTATGCCTCGCCGGAAGAAGCCGCGCGGATCTACCTCCTGCCGAACCTCTTCACGGCGGGCAACATGCTCTGCGGCTTCCTCGCGATCAAGAACTGCATCGAGGCGCGTTTCACCACGCTGACCGCGGAAGGCCGCGCCGAGCATTACCATCTCGCGGTCTGGTTCATCCTCTTCGCCTGCGTGTGCGACCTCTTCGACGGACGCGTCGCCCGCGCCACCAAGCGTGAATCGCTCTTCGGCGCGGAGTTCGACAGCATCGCCGACACGGTGTCGTTCGGGGTCGCGCCGGCGCTCATGGCCTGCTTCATCGTCATCAAGCCGGAAGTCACCGACGACGTCCAGCTGGTCACCTGGCTGCTCGCCTTCGTTTACCTGCTCTGCGCCGGCGTCCGCCTGGCGCGGTTCAACGTGCTGACCAACCCGCTGGTCCCCGGTAACGAAAAAAGGGCGGCCGGCGGCGATTTCGTCGGGCTGCCTTCACCGGCCGCCGCAGGCATGATCGCATCCTTGGTGCTGGTCCTCTCCAAGGTCATGAAGGATTCCGGCTCTCCCAACCCCTTCGAACAAGCCGTCCAGGCCTGGTCTTGGACGCTTCTTCCCCTGATGCTGGTCATCTCCTACCTGATGGTCAGCAACGTGCGTTTCCCGAGTTTCAAGAAGATCGACTGGACGGCCCGGGCCCGGGCCCGCGGGTTCATCCTCATCATCATCGCGGCGGCCGTCCTGTTCCGCTATCCCCAGTATTCCTTCCCCGCGGTCTTCCTCGGCTATATCGGTTATAGCCTGTTCCGGCACGTCTTCCTGCTCAAGAAAAGCGAGATGGACCCGGCGCCGGACGACGATGACGAACCCGTGTCCAAGCTGTGAACAGCGGGTGAGCGAACCGTGTTCCTGCGCCGTTGTGAACAAGCCTGATGTTATTCACGGCCCGGACACATCGCGCCCTTCCGCGCATCCTCGGCGCGGCCAGCGGGTTGCGAACCTGTGTACGGTATTCCGCCCCCTGATGTTACTACGGGTATTTATATATGAAGATGAACCAGAGACAGCCCGGCCGGGATTGTGGGCAATGAGGGGTTGCCTCTCCCCCGCACGATGCTCAATTCTGACGACAACATGAAGTTCAAGGTAAACCGGAACCATTTTTTCAACGGCCTATCCAGCGTGACCAACGTCGTCGGAAGCCGTGCGACGATGCCGATCCTGCAGAACGTGCTCATCGAAGCCGAAGGCGACACCGTCACTTTGACGACGACCAACCTCGACCTCGGGATCTGCTGCCGCATCAAGGCCTCGGTCTCTTCGCCCGGTCGCATCACGCTGCCCGTCAAGAAACTGGTGCCGATCGTCCGCGCGCTTTCGAATAGCGACACCATCGTCGAACTCACCGGCAAAGACCGGGTCAAGATCACGTCCGGCAGCTCGGTGTTCCAGGTCGCGGGCCTTCCTGCCGACCAATTCCCGCCCATCTCCAATTTCGCCGGCCAGCCGACGATCTCCATCAACCAAGATGACCTGGGCGACATGCTCCGCAAGGTGAGCTACGCCCAATCTTCCGACGAGAACCGGTATATCCTGAACGGGGTCTTCTTCGAGTTCGCCGAAGGCAAGCTCACGGTCGTGGCCACGGACGGACGGCGCTTGGCGAAGTGCGAACGGAAGCTCGCCGGGACCGACAAGGCCTTGGCGCTCATCCTCCCCGCCCGGACGATCGTGGAACTGATGCGGCTGCTGAAGGCGGGCGGAGAAGCCCATGTCTCCCATAACGAACGCCAGGTGGGCTTCACCATCGACATCCCGAAGAACGAGGAAGGCCTCGTGGACCGCATCCAGCTGGTCTCCAAGGTCGTCGAAGGCAATTATCCGAACTACCGCCAGGTGATCCCGAAGGACGCCGGGTCCAAGGTCCGCCTCGAGCGCGAGAAGCTGCTCGAGAGCGTCAACCGCGCCGCGCTGATGACCGACGACCGGAACAACACCATCCGCCTCAGCGTGTCGAAGAAGACGCAGAACCTAGAGATCTCGGCGAAGTCCGAAAGCGGCGAAGCCCACGAGCCGATCGCGGTCAAATACGAGGGCCCGGACGTGAACATCGCCTTCAACCCGCAGTACATCATCGATCCGCTCAAGGCGCTCACCGAGGACGAGATCGATTTCGAATTCAAGGACGAGATGTCGCCCGGCGTGCTGCGCGGCCTCAAGGACGACTTCCTCTGCGTGGTGATGCCGCAGCGGATCTCCTGACCGCCGCGCCGATCAGAGCCCGGGTTCCGCGCAGTCCGGCAAGCCCTTGATCCGGGACAAGATACGGCGGGAGGCTTCGATCGAACGTTCGGGGTGGCCCGCCCCGGGGTCATATTCCGATGGTGACATCGCCTGGCCGAAACGCACGCGGATGCGCGCCGAACCGACCGGGAAATTAGCCCCGCGCGGGAGGACGTCGCGGGCGCCGCGGATGTGGATGGGAACGACCGGCACGCCGGACTTGCAGGCGAGGAGACCGGCGCCGGCCTTGGGAGAGGCGATCACGCCGTCCTGGCTGCGCGTGCCTTCCGGGAAGATGAGCAGCCCTTCGCCGGCCGCGAGGGCCGCCAAGGCCGCGCGGATCGCGCCGATGTCCGCCTCGCCTCGGTCGACCGGGATGGAATGGCAGGCCCGGATCACGAAGCCGAAGACGGGGTTGTCGAACAGCGAGCGGCGAGCGATGAAGGAGATCTCCCGCGGCAGGCAGGATCCGATCAGGGGCGGGTCCAGCATGCTTTGATGGTTCGAGGCGAAAAGGCACGCGCCGGCGGGCACGTTCTCCCAGCCTTCGACTTCGAGCGTCGCGAAGACCTCGATGAACGAACGGGCTCCGTGGTAGACCGCCTTGTAGATCAGGTTCTTCGAATCGAGGATCATCGGGGCAGGGCGGCGACCTTGATCAGTTCGCCGATCCGGGCCACGACGGCCTCGAGAGGCAGGTGCGTGTTGTCGACGCGGCACGCGCCTGCCGGGCAGACCATCGGCGCGGTCTTGCGCGTGGCGTCCAGATGGTCGCGTTGGGTGACCTGGTCGGCCTGGCCTTCGGCCGCCCGCCGAAGGGCGCGCGCCTCGGCGTCGGCTTCGAGGAAGATACGCACCTCGGCGTCCGGCAGCACGACGGAGCCGATGTCGCGTCCTTCCATCACCACGCCGGCGAAGCCTTGCTCGCTCGCGAGCTTCACCTGCGAGCGTTGGTATTCCAGGAGGAAGGTCCGCACGGCGGGCAGGGCGGCGATCTTGGACACCGCCGCGTTGACCTCCGGCGTACGCAGGTCGGCGTCGTCGGGCAGGACGCCGTCGAGGGTGAGCGCGGAGGATCGGGCGCCCTGACGGGCGACGATGCGCGAGCCGATGCGCAGCCTGGCCAGGGCCGCCGTCACGGACGCGGGATCGGCGGCGGAGGCGCCGGCGAGCAGCAACGCCCGGGTGAGGCTGCGATAATGCGCGCCGGTGTCGACGTGCAGCAGGCCGTGCAGCTGGGCGAGGCGGCGGCTGGTGCTCGACTTGCCCGAAGCGGCGCCGCCGTCCACGGAGACGCGCACGAAGTTCGTGCGCAACGCCTCGAGCGCCTCGAAGAAACGCGGGAAAGTCTTCCCGGTGCAGGCGGGGTCTTCGATCGCGATCCACGGCCGGCCGTCGCCGAAGAGGTCGAAGCT
>SYID01000062.1 GCA_005798925.1 Verrucomicrobiota bacterium | reverse complement strand
GGCGGCGGCGAGGTCCTCCTGCGCCCCGGCCTTGAGCGCGACCGCGCGCATGGCCGCCAGGTCGGCGGGCGGGATGCCGAGGCCGAGGTCGCCCGCCCAGAGTCCCGCGCCCGCGGGCGGGGCTTCGCCCAGCACGGCGGCCGAGACCTGGCGGAGGTCATCGGCCGAGCGGGCGATCCAGCCCGGCGTGTCGTAGCCCGGCGAGAGCGGGAAGATGTCGCCGACGGGCGCGACGTCGGGCGAGAGGCGCAGGCCCCAGACGCCGCAGTAGCCGCAAGGCACGCGGATCGAGCCGGCCGTGTCGGTCGCGAGCGCGAACGGCACGAGCCCGCGCGCGACGGCGAAGGCCGAGCCCGAGCTGGAACCGCCGGCGAGCAGGTCGGGACGCGCCGGGTGCGGGCAGTCGCCGAAGTGCGGGTTCTCCCCGGTCAGCCCGAAGGCGAATTCGTTGAGCTGCGTCCGGCCGCACTCGATCGCCCCCGCGTCCTCGGCGAAGGCGGCCGGCAACGACGACGTCGCCCGGGCCGGCCCGATCTCCTCCGCGAGGAAGGTCGAGCCCGCCCAGGTCGGCTCGCCGGCGCGGAAGTAGAGGTCCTTCGTGAGGAAGGGCACGCCGCCGAGGGCCGCTTCGCGCCGCGGCCACGCCTCCTCGAAGCGGCGCGTCAGGGTCCGCGCGTCGGGCAGGCCGCAGAGCGCCGCCCGTTGCTCCGCCGGGGCCATCTCGGCCAGTCTGAGCAGGAAAGCCTCCGCCGCCATGCGCGGACCACGCGTGAGGGTGAACTCACGCCAGTCTTCGACGGACTGCGGCAGCAGGGTCACAGCTCCAGGGGGACGCCCGGTTCCGGGTCGTGCACGCGCGTTCCGGGCAGCGCGGCTGCGAGGGTCTCCTTCATCCACGCCCGCGCGGGCGGATCGCCGTGCGTCAGGACGATGTCCTTCGGCGAGAGGCATTTCGCGAAGTCGACGAGCTCCTCGCGGTCGGCGTGGCCGCTGAGGTGGAAGCGTTCGACCTTGGCGCGCAGCGTCGCCGTGTGGTCGAGGCCCTTGAACTTGAATTCACCGCCCGGGTTGAGTCCGATCAGCTCGCCGCCCGGGGTCTCCGGGTCGCAGTAGCCGACGAAGAACACCGCGTTCTCCTCGTGGTCGAGCATGTTGGCGGCGACGCGCCAGGCCGGCGTCTTCTCGACGAGCATGCCGCTGGAGAGCAGGTAGATGCCGCGCTCGGGCATGTTCTTGCCCGGTTGGACGTATTTCCGCGAGAGCGGCAGGATGCCGAGGTCGCGCAGGACCTGGCGGCTGAACTTCACCTGCTTGGTCTTCTTGCTGGCCGCGTCGAGGTAGTCGCAGAGGTCCATGCCGAGGCCCGAGCAGAAGATCGGCACGTCGGCGAGGTCGCCCGCGTCGGCGGCTTCCAGGAGCAGGAGGAGGATCTCCTGCATGCGCCCGAAGGCGAAGGCCGGCAGCAGCACCGAGCCGCCGTCGTCGCACGTCGCGTTGATGGCCCTGATCAGGCGCTGCTCCTCGCGGCCGCGCTGGAAATCGGGCACGGTGGTGGTCGCCCCGCGCGTGCATTCCATCACCAGCGTGTCGACCGGCGTGCGCGGGAAATCGGCGCCGGCGACGGTGCGCTGGGCCTGGAAGTGGACGTCCCCGGTGAAGAAGTGCTTCTTCCGACGGTGCTCGACGAGGCAGCCCACCGCGCCGGCCACGTGGCCCGCGAGGTGCATGGTGAGGGCGACTTCCTCGCCTCCGCGGCCGATCACGCGGGGGTTGGCGAGCGGCACCGCGGCGAGGGCGTGCTCGACGCGCTCGACATCGGCCTCGACGTAGAGCGGGTAGTCGGCGTTGCCGGTCTCCTCGCGCTGGCGCTTCATGACCTGGATGGAGTTCGAGAGCAGGCGACGGACGAAGAGGGTGGTCGCCGCGGAGGCGAAGACGCGCGCCGAAGGATGCTGCTTGAGCAGCAACGGCAGCGACCCGAGGTGGTCGAGATGGCAGTGCGTGAGGATCACGCCGTCGACCGAGCCTTGGATCTTGTCCAACCGGGGCAGCGCCTGCCGTCCGTCGAGCTTGGGGTGGAGGCCGCAGTCGATCACCAGCCGCAGGCCGCCGAATTCGGCGAGCATGCAGTTGGCGCCGATCTCACGGCCGGAGTTCAGGTCGGTAAGTCGCATCAGGAAGGGTCGGGAGGAGGGGTCATGGCGAAGAGCGGGATGCGCGTGAAGACGCGCTCGCCCGCGAGGGTCGCGCCATGGAAGGAGCCTTCGGCGGTGGTCGGGCCGGCGGCGAGGTGGTAGCTGTTATAAGAGAACTTCTCGCCCGGGGGCAGAGTGGGGGTCTCGCCGACGATCCCGTCGCCCTCGACGATCTCGGTCGAGCCGTCCGGCGAACGCATGATCCACTTCCGTCCGAGCAGCTTGACCGTCTCCTGGGAAAGGTTGCTGATGGTCAGGAAGTAGACGAAGGCGTGCGGAGTCTCCGGGGGGAAGTTCGCATCCCGATGGTGGACCACCTTGTCGACGGTGACCCTGAGGCCTGGGAGTTCCTTTCCGGTGGATTGCACGTGAGCCAAGACAAGAGGGGTTGGCCTCCTTACGGAAGCCATAAATCGGCCAATCGCCCCGTTTCACCCTTCCCGTCTTGCCCCGGGTGGCCGACGACCTTTGATGGGGGCCGGATGTCCACCCTCGCCGAACGCAAGCGCAACCTCGGGCGCGTCCCGGTGAAGTGGATCGTCCTGGCGGCCTATGTCCTGCTGGTCCTCGTCTCCCGGCTGGTCACCTCGGCCGACCGCCTGCCCCGGGCCGATCAGGCGCACTCCATCGAGGTCAGGCCCGTCGGCGGGACGGCGGCCGGCGACGCCTTGCCCGTCGTGGTCATCCCTCGGTTGCCCGACGGCGGCGAAGCGTGGCCCCGGATCGCCCTCGACCTCGGCAAGGACGCTCCCGCCGGTTCGCCGGGCCGCGTCTATGTCATGCGCTGGCCGACCGCTTCCTATCGTTCGCGGGCCTCGATGGGCGACGACGCCCTGGCCTCGGATCTCCTCGTCGCGCTCGAAGCCGCGTTCGGCCGCGGCCGCTTTCATCTCGTCGGCGAAGGCATGGGCGGGGCGGTCGCCCTGAGCCTGGCCCACCGGCATCCGGAACGCGTGGCCTCGCTGACGTTCGTCTCCGCGCCCGGCGCGCAGGAATACACGCTGCTCGGCAACGCGGTGGCGAACAAGTTCGTCTATTTCTTCCACCATCTCCCGTTCGTGCTGTTCGACGTCGCCACGCCCCATTTCGGGCTGGCCGACCGCCTGCCCTACAACCGCGGCTATTCCGGCGTGTTCTTCGACAGCGACCTCTCCGACGCCAAAGGCATGCTGCGGGCCTGGGCCGGGCCTGCGTTGATCGTCCACGGCAAGTCCGACTGGATCGCGCCCGTCGACGCCGCCCGATATTCCGCCCGGCTCATGCCGCAGGCCCGGTTGCTCGAGCTGGAGGGCGGTCACGGCGAAGAGGTCGCCGCCGCCGCCGTCGCGCCGGTCAGGCGCTTCATCGCCGAGGCCGAGGCCGGCACGGCGCCGCGCCGCGCCGCGCCGGTCGTCCCGACCGAGCCATACCCCGAGCTCGTGGTGTCCGACGGCGCCCGTTTCTGGATCCTGACCCTCATCATCATCCTGTGCACCTTCGTGGCGGAAGACCCGACCTGCCTCGCCGCCGGCTTGCTCGCCGCCGAGGGCATCATCGGCTTCTGGTGGGCGGCCCTGGCCTGCACGGTGGGCATCTTCGTCGGCGACATGGTCCTCTATTCGCTCGGCCGTTGGCTGGGCCGCGGGGCCCTGCGCCGCGCGCCGCTCCGGTGGATCGTCAAGGAGCACGAGATCGACCGCATGGCGGGCTGGTTCGGTTCGCCCCGCGGGATGCTCGTGATCGTCAGCTCGCGTTTCATCCCCGCCAGCCGCGTCCCGACCTTCGTGACCGCGGGCATCCTGCGCCTCGGCCTGCCGCGTCTTTCGATGCTGCTCTTCGCCGCGGCCCTCGTCTGGACGCCGGTGCTCATGCTCCTCGGCGGCGCGCTCGGGCCGCCTTTCATGGAGCAGTTCCCGCGCTACAAGCAGTATGCGGCGTGGATCGTGCTCGGGCTCTTCGCCCTGATCTGGTTCGGCACCCATTGGGTCATCCCCGCGATGACCTGGCGCGGCCGCCGCGAGATCGTGATGAAGGTCCGCGGGCTGCTGCAGCCGTCGCTCTGGCCGGGCTGGCTGCTCTACCTGCCCGTGCGCCTGGGCATCGTGCTGCTCAGCCTGCGCCACCGTCGTCTCACGGCCTTCGCCTCCGCGAACCCCGCGCTCGGGCGAGTGGGCGGTTTCATCGGCGACTCGAAGTCGCTCCTGCTGCGTCCCTTCCAGCGCGACTCGCGCTGCTGCCCGACCTTGGCGCTCTCGCTCGAGGATCCGGCGGACGAACGCGTCCGCCAGGCGACCGCCTTCGCCGCGTGCCACGGCTTCCCGCTGGTCTTCAAGCCCGAGGTCGCCGAGGACGGCGCCGGCCTGCGGTTCGTCCATTCCCAGGCGCAGCTCGAACGCCTGGTCCTGGGCGCCGAGGAGGATTTCCTCCTCCAGAAGTTCATCCCGGGTTTCGAGGTCGAGGTCGTCTGGCGGCGTAATCCCGGCCGCGACGACGGGCGCATCATGGCCGTCGTCCACAAGCAGGACGTCGGCGTCCGCGGCGACGGCGAGCAGACCCTCGAGGAGCTGATCTGGCTCAACGAGATCGCCGTCTCCCGCGCCGACCTCTTCATCCGGTGCCACGCGCGCGACCTGAACCGCGTCATCCCCGCCGGCCAGAAGGTCACGCTCAACCTCACCGGCAGCTACGGCCACGGCGCGCGCTGCCGCCACCGCGCCGACCTTGCGACGGTCGAGCTCGACGCCGCGGTGACGGCCTTCGCCAAGCGTTTCCCGGGCCTGCACTTCGCCCGTTTCGACCTGCGCGCCGCGTCGATGGAAGACCTCAAGGCCGGCCGCTTCGTCGTCACCGAAGTCGGCGGCTGCTGCCACGTCTCGAGCCTGCTGCGTGACGAGTCGCTCCGTTTCTCAAGATCCTACGCCGCCGTCTGGGGTCAGCTCAAGGCGTGCCTCGAGGCCGGCGCCTACAACCTCCGCCAGAAGGTGCGTCCCGTGCCGGTCGAGGAGCTCATGGCCCGCTGGAGCCAGGCGCGCGGCCGTCACGACGAGTTCGCGGTCAGCGAGGAGCCCTGAGTCAGCCGCGCGCGGTGAAGGCGTGGCAGAGGGCCGCCGCGGCGGCGTCGGATTCGTCCAACGCCAGTTCCGCCGGGAGCCCGAGCGCGGCGCGGATCATGCGGCCCACCTGTTCCTTCTTGGCGGAGCCGTGGCCGGCGACCGCCAGCTTGATGCGCGCGGGGGCGTATTCGCCGACCTTGACGCCGAGGCGGGCCAGCACGCTGAGGGCGGCGCCGCGCGAGGCGCCCATGGCCTGGGCGGTGCGGAAGTTCTGCACGTAGATCGTCTCTTCGATGGCCGCATGCGTGACCCCGTGGGCCCGGGCGAGGCGCTCGACCTCGTCGGCGATCCGGCCGAGGCACTCGAAGGGCGCGAACTTCGGGCCGAGCTTCACGGTGACGCTGGCGAGCAGGCGCATCGGCTCGGCGCGCGCGTCGACGACCGCCAGGCCGGTGCCGCGCAGGGAAGGGTCGATGCCGAGGATGATCGCGCGGCAGCCGCGTCCGGCCATGGTCGGCGCGGCCTTGCGGGCGCGGTTAGCCTTGGCGCCCGCCGGATTCGCCGCGACGCCGCGGAGCTTGTCCGTCCAGAGCGAGCGCGATGATTTCCGGGCCATGGCGAGACGATGGGCGGCCGGGACCTGATTTCGACAGCAAAAGCGGCGGCGGATTGCCAAGCCGCCCGCCGGCCGCCACCTTCCGACCATGCGCCGCATGCTTCGCCTCCTCGGTTTGCTCGGTCCGGCCGTCCTCGCCGGGGCCGAACCGGCCGTCCTCCGGCGCGTGCCGCCGGAGATGCCGGCGGCGGTCTTGCGGGTCGCCGGGAAGCTCGACCCCAAGCTGGTGCCGGAATGCTCGGCGCTGTGGCCGAGCCCGGCTTTGCCCGGGGTCTTCTGGACGCTTTCCGACTCCGGCGCGGCGCCGCGGATCGTCCCGGTGCGGGCCGACGGCTCGCGGGTCCTTGGCCAAGGCGGTTTCTGGGACGGCTCCGTCCTGCGCGGCGCGGCCAACGTCGACTGGGAGGCCATCGCCGGCGACGAACGCGGGCTGATGGTCGTGGGCGACGTCGGCAACAACATCTCCCGCCGCAAGGAGCTCGCGCTCTACCTTTTCCAGGAGCCCGCGGCGGGGGCGGCGGAAGCGCCCGACGTGCGCAAGGTCGTCTTCGCCTGGCCCGACCAGACGGCTTTCCCGGATCCGGAGCTTTCCCATGACTGCGAAGCGATGTTCCTGCTCCGTGGGAAGCTCTACCTCCTGACCAAGCATCGTCGCGACACGCTGACCGACCTCTGGCGGGCGGACATCCCGGCGACCGGGGATCGCGCGACGCTGACCAAGCTCGCCCGCTTCGACGCGGGCGGGATGGTGACGGATGCGTGCCTGTCGCCCGATCGCGCGCGCCTCGCCGTCCTGACTTACCGCAACGTGTGGGTCTTCGATCTGCCGACGTCCGGCGAAGATTTCTTCCGCGGCCGTGCGCTCTACGCGCCGCTCTCCCCGCCGTTGCTCTCGTTCCAGCTGGAGGGCTGCGCGTGGGCCGACCCGGCGCACCTGCTGCTGGGCTCCGAGCAGGGCGACCTCTTCCGCCTGCCGCTCGCTCAGCTCCGCGAGGTCAAGTGACCCCGTGAAACAAGAAGACCGGCGGCGCGGGCCCCCGGTCTTCGGTGTGAGGTCCGTCCGGTCGCTCAGAGCGCCTTGGCGGCGGCGACGACGGCCTCCTTCGTGATGCCGAGTTCCTTCATGACCACGTCGCCCGGAGCGGAGAGACCGAAGGTGTCGGTGCCGATGGCCTTGCCGGCGGTGCCGACGTAGCGGCCCCACGAGAGGGTCACGCCCGCTTCGATGCTGACGCGCTTTGCGCAGGACGAGGGCAGGACTTCTTCCTGGTAGGCCTTCGGCTGACGCGCGAAGATCTCCATGGAAGGCATCGAGACCACCCGGACGCCGGCGCCGAGTTCTTCCCCGGCCGCGAGGGCGAGCGAGAGTTCGCTGCCCGTGCCGATGATGATATGGGTGAGGGGAGCAGTCTCCTTGCGGAGGACGTAGCCGCCCTTGAGCACGCCCTGGCGGCGCGTGGCGACCGGGATGGCGTCGAGGGAGGGGACGTTCTGCCGGGAGAGGATCAGGGCGACCGGTCCGTCCTTGCGGGCGACCGCGTGCGCGAAGGCGGCGGCCGTTTCTTCGGCGTCGCCCGGGCGGACCACGTCGAGGTTCGGGATGCAGCGCAGCGCGCTCACGGTCTCGACCGGCGGGTGGGCCGGGCCGTCTTCGCCGACGCCGACGGAGTCGTGCCTGAAGATGTAGAACGCCTGGAGCTTGGCGAGGGCCGCCACGCGGATCGAGGGGCGGAGGTAGTCGGAGAACGTCAGGAACGTCGCGCCGGAGCCCTTGAAGACGCCGTGGTAGGCGATGCCGTTGAGGATGGCGCCCATGACGTGCTCACGGATGCCGAAGTAGAGGTTGCGTCCGGCCGGGGTCGCGACGTCGAAGTCGCCGACGTCCTTGATGTAGTTCTTGGTCGAGCCGTGGAGGTCGGCCGATCCGGAGAGCACGAGGGGCGAGGCCTTGGCGACGGCGTTGATGCACGCCTCGCCGGAGACGCGGGTCGCAAGCGAGTTCTTGCCGAACTCCGGGACGGCGGCGAGGAGGGACTGGACGTCGCCGTGGTCGCCCTGCTGGGCCTTGGCGAGGAGGGCGGCCTTCTCGGGGTTGGCCTTGGACCAGGCGGCGAAGGTCTGCCGCCATTCGGCGTGCGCGGCGGCCTGCCGGGCCTTGCGGGCGGCGAAGAAGGCGCGGGTCTCGGGCGAGACGAAGAACTTCTCTTCCGGGAGGCCGAGGGCCTTGCGCGAGGCGTCGACGAACTTCACGCCGGCTTCGCCGTGGCCCTTGGCGGTGCCTTGGACTTCGGCGATGCCCTTGCCGATGACGGTCTTGCAGATGATCAGCTTGGGCTTGCCGTTCTTGCTGGCGCGGGCCTTTTCGAGCGCTTCGGCGACCGGGGCGAGCTCGTTGCCCTGCTTGACGGTGAACACTTCCCAGTTGGCGGCTTCGTAGCGCTTGGCGGTGTCCTCGTTCTGCGTCTTCGAGGCCAGGGCGTCGAGGGTGACGTCGTTGGAGTCGTAGAGCATGATGAGGTTATCGAGGCCGAAGCGGCCGGCGAACGAGGCGGCCTCCTGCGAGATGCCTTCCTGGAGGCAGCCGTCGCCGGCGAGACCGACCACCAGGTGGTCGAAGATCTTGTGCTCAGGGGTGTTGAAGTGGGCGGCGGCCATCTTGGCGGCGACGGCCATGCCGACGATGTTGCCGGTGCCCTGACCGAGGGGGCCGGTGGTGGCTTCGACGCCGACGGTCTCGCCGAACTCGGGGTGACCCGGGGTCTTGGAGTGGAGCTTGCGGAAATTCTTCACTTCCTGGAGCGGGAGGTCGAAGCCGGCGAGGTGCAGCCAGCCGTAGACGAACATCGAACCGTGCCCGGCCGAGAGGACGAAGCGGTCGCGGTTGATCCAGGAGGGCGCGGCGGGATCGTGCCGGAGGAAGTCGCCGTAGAGGACGGCGCCGATCTCGGCGGCGCCGAGGGGCAGGCCCAGGTGGCCGGAATGGCAGGCGGCCACGGCATCCATGGCGAGGCCGCGGGCTTCGGTGGCGGCACGGGAAAGGTCGGCGGAACTATGGAGCGACATAAGGCTAATCCGTAAGGCGAAAAGGGGAGGGGTTTCCAGCCTTGAATGAGCCCGCGAACGCCCTCAAAAACGACCTATGTCCGACAAAGAACTCGAGGAAGGCGGCGTGCTCCGCCTGGATTTCAAGAAACTGCGTAAAATCGCCTCCGGGCCGGCCGACGTGATTCCCGCCGTCGCCCAGGACGCCAAGACCGGCGAGGTGCTCATCCTCGGCTACGTCAACGAACTGGCCTTGCAGACGGCCTTGCGCGAGAAGAAGGCCACGTTCTGGAGCACGTCGCGCAACGAACTTTGGATCAAAGGCCTGACTTCGGGCGACTTCCTCGAGCTCCTCGAGGTGCGCGTGAACTGCGAGCAGAACTCGATCCTCTACAAGGTCCGTCCCGCCGGCCAGGGCGCCTGTCACACGAAGGAGAACGGCAAGGCCCGTCCGGGTTGCTATTACCGTCGCCTGCGCGCCGACGGCACCCTCGAGAAGGCCTGAGCTCAGCGCCGGCCCAGGGCCCGCAGGACGAGGTCCGTCTCGATGTCGAAGCGGACCACGAGCAGTTTCGTCTGCCGGGTGATGCGATCCGTGCCGGGGCGGGCGGCGAAGCCGAGCGCCTCGAAGTCGCCGGACTGGTCCGTCAGCCGCTTGAGCGCGGCTTCGGCTTCGTCGCCGGTGCGGTAGGCGAACGCCACCGTCGCGACGAGGAAGGAGCCGTCGTCGCCTTCGCCCACGGCGATCGTGGCGCTCTCGGCGCGCGCGCCCGCCTCGACGAGCGCCCGCCCGAGCCAGCGTCGGCGGCCGGCGGTCTCGAGCAGGCCCGTCGCCGGCGCCGCGTGGACGAGCAGCCAGCCGCGCGGGACGCCGCGAAGCTGCGCGGACGCGCGCCCCGGCAGCGCTTTGCCGCCGGTCTCGGTCTCGCGGAGGGTCGGCCGCAGGTCCGCCTTCTGCGCGGGCGGGAAGCCGACCGCGAAGGGCTCGTCGCCGGAAACAAGCCGCCGCGCGAGTCGGTCGCGCAGGTCGCCGCGGTCTTCGGCGACCGTGAATTCGGCGAGCGCCCCGGCGACCGCTCCGGCGGTGCGGAGTCCCTTGGCCTCCGCAGGGAAGAGCAGGGCGATCTCGCGGCTGCGCGGGTCGACGTCGATCCGGCGGTCGCCCGGGATCAGCCAGCGCCAGGCCGCGGCGCCGATAATTACCAACAGGACGATCAGCAGCAGCCGGCGCATGGGCTGATTCAAGCCCGCCAGGGACGGCTCACAAGGCCTTTGGCGACCCCGGCGACGTCCGGGCACAAAAAAGGGCGCCGAAAGGCGCCCTTGGGGGAGGTGTTAATCCGAGGATTAGTAGCCGCCGCGATCGCCGCCGCCGAAGCCGCCGCGATTGCCGCCGCCGAAGCCGCCGCGACGTTCGCCGCCGCCGAAGCCGCCGCGAGAGCCGCCGCCGAAGCCACCACGGTCGCCGCCGCCGAAGCCGCCGCGACGTTCGCCGCCGCCGAAGCCGCCGGAGCGCGGACGGTCACCGCCGAAGGACGGGCGTTCTTCACGCGGACGAGCGACATTGACCTTCAGGGGGCGACCCATGAAGTCGATGTTCTCGGTCTTGGCGATCGCATCCTGAGCCTGCTGGGCGTTGCCCATGGTCACGAAGGCGAAGCCGCGGGGACGACCCGTGAACTTGTCCATCATGACTTCCACGGAGACCACTTCGCCGGCTTGGGAGAAGTGAGCGCGGATGTCGGATTCGGTTGCGGCCCAGGGCAGGTTGCCCACGAACAGTTTGTTTTCCATATCTTTTGTTTTGCTTGGTTTACCTACACCGCATTGCCCGTTTCCGACCTTCGGATTTCGATTTGCCGTCTTAACGACCGTCAACTCACCGGATTATTGCGGGGCTTGTCTCTTACTTTGGTTATTTTCCGAGACAAACCTGACCGC
>SYID01000061.1 GCA_005798925.1 Verrucomicrobiota bacterium | reverse complement strand
CTGCATCGGCGTGTTGGAGCGGGAGCGCTTCACCGTGCAAACCTCGCGGCCGGAGGAATCGAAGAGCAGCATCGTGGGCGGTGCGGCCGTGCGCTTCCAGATCGTGTAGAGCGAGCGGCGCCAGAGGCCCTCGCCCATGTCGGGCTTGTAGTTGCGCATGTCGCCGTAGACGCTGGTCTCGTCCCAGACCGCCTCGGGCATGTAGGGCTTCACGCTGGGTCCGCCTTGTTTGTCGACGAGCAGGCCGGAGATCCAGAGGGCTTGGTCGCGGATGACTTCGGCCGGGAGGCGGAAGCGAGGGCCGCGGGCGAGCAGGCGGTTGTCGGGGTCTTTCTCGAGCATCTCGGGCGTCACCGCCGCGCTGCGCTGGTAGGCCGCGCTGGACATGATCAGCTTGTACATCGCCTTCATGTCCCACTTGCGGTCGACGAATTCCACCGCCAGCCAGTCGAGCAGCTCGGGATTGCTCGGCCATTCGGCCTGCGACCCGAAGTTCTCCGAAGTCTTCACGAGGCCGATGCCGAAGAAGCGTTCCCAGGCGCGGTTGACCCAGATGCGGCCGGTCAGCGGGTGTTTCCCGTCGACGAGCCAGCGGGCGAAGCCCAGGCGGTTGTTCGGTTCGCCGGCGGGCATCGGCGGGAGGGCGCGGAAGAGGGCGCGTTCGACCTTGGGGCCGATCTTGTCGTATTCGCCGCGAAGGAGCACGAAGGCGTCACGCGGCTTCGGCAGTTCCTTCATGACCATCACCGTCACCGGCGCGGCGAGCGCGGCGTCGTGCGCCTGCTTGGCGGCGGCGACCTTGGCGGCCGCCTGGGCGCGGGGATGCTCGGGGCTGTCGGCGAAGAGTTTCGCCAGGACCTTGCGGTCGGCGGCGGTGAGTTGCTCGGCCGGCTTGGCGAGGAGACGGCGCGCGTTCTCGGCGGCGGGGTCGGTCTTGAGCGAGAGAAGTTTCGCGTCGACCGATGAGGTGTTGAGCCGGAAGCGGCCGATGCTGTGGGCGGACACCGACTCATGGCGCATCACCACCACGAGCTTGGCTCCCTGGGGAATCGGCGTCGGAGCGACCGTGAAGATGGCCTTGCGCGGCACGCGGTTCTTGGCCTCGTTGCCGGCGATGGCCCAGCCCGCCTTGTCGTTGGAGGCCTTCTTGGCTTTGCCCTTGGCCATCGGGGCCGGGGCGAGCTTGGCGATCGTCCAGCCAGGTTGGTCGAAGTCGGCTTCGGCTTTGGTCAGCGGGACGTTGGTGGTCTTGCCGTCGGCGGTCTTGAGGCGGACCTCGAAGGCGCTGAGCACGAAATTCCCGTTGAAGGCTCGCCCGAGGCTCTTGTTCGGCAAGGAGTCGTCGGGCAGGGCTTCCAGGCGGACCGCGGTCAGCATGGAACCTGTCGGGGTGGCTTCGACCACGTAGGTCTCCTTGTCAGCCGTGCCTCCGGACACCAGCCAGGAGCCGTCGTCGAGCCGCTGGAATTCCGCGTTCTCCTTGGCCGAGACCTTCTCTTCGGTCAGCGGGTTCCAGGCCACGCCGACCTGGGAGACGGCCGCGCGCTGCTTGGTCAGCCAGGCCGCGTAGGCTGCGGGCTGGTCCGTCGGAATGGCCTTCAGCGCCTGCTCCGCGGCGGCCAGCTGGGCCGCGGCCGCGTCGATCTTCTGCTGCTGTTCTTCGGTCGGGAGCGACAGCAAGGGCGGCGTGTTGCCCCCGCGTCGCGTGGAGCCGGCGCCGCCGAAGTCCCCGAGCACGCCCGACTCGTCGTTCGAGTTGAAGTAGGCGAACATCTGGTAGAATTCTTTCTGCGAGATCGGGTCGTATTTGTGGTCGTGGCAGCGGCAGCAGTTCATCGTGAGCCCCATCCAGGTCGAACCCGTGGTCTCGATGCGGTCGATGACGTTCTCGGCGAACCATTCTTCGACGATGCGGCCTCCTTCGCCGTTGAGGCGATGGTTGCGGTGGAAGGCCGTGGCCACGATCTGATCGCGCGAGGCGTTCGGGAGCAGGTCGCCGGCGAGCTGCTCGACCGTGAAGGCGTCGAAGGGCTTGTTGTCGTTGAAAGCCTTGATGACCCAGTCGCGGTAGGGCCACATCGTGCGCTGCGTGTCGCTCTGGAAGCCGTTGGAGTCGGCGTAGCGGGCGAAGTCGAGCCACTGAGCCGCCATATGTTCGCCGTAATAGGGCGAGGCCAGCAGGCGGTCGAGGGCCTTGGACCAGGCTTCAGGGGAGCTGTCGGCGAGGAAGGCCTGCAGGTCGGCGTCGGAGGGCGGCAGGCCGGTCAGGTCGAGGGCGGCGCGGCGCAGCAGCGTGGTCTTGGGCGCGGGGCCGTTCGGGGTGAGTCCCTTGGCGGCGAGCGGAGCCGCCAGAAAAGCGTCGATCGCGTTGCCGCCGGCGGGGATGGCCGGCACGGCGGGTTTCGCCGGAACCTGGAAGGCCCAGTGTCCTTGGTATTCGGCGCCCTCCTTGATCCAGCGTTCGACGAGGGCGATCTGGTCCTTGGTGAGCACCTTATGGAATTCCGCCGGGGGCATGTGATCGTCCGCGTCGTCGGTGCGCAGGCGCTTCATCACTTCGCTGGCTTCCGGTTTGCCGGGGACGATGGCGGGTTCGCCGGACTTACCTCCCTTGCGGGCGGCCTCAAGGGAATCGAGACGGAGCTTACCCTTGATCTTATTCTCGTCGGGCCCGTGGCAGGCGAAGCAAGTATCCGAGAAGATCGGGCGGATGTCTCGGTTGAACTGCACCTTCTCGGCGGAGACGGAGAGCGTGCCAAGGAGGCAAGCGGCGGGGAGGCTGAAGCGGGGAAGACGCATGGGGCGTGCGGTATAAGACAGGTTTAGTCTCCGACCTGTTCCTTGCAACGGGGACTTAATGAAAAACCCCTCTTTCGAGGGGTTTTGAAAGGTGGCTGGGGAGCCTTATTTGCTCGGCAGGTCTTTGAGTGAGACGTTGCGGAAGGCGACCGGGTCGTTGTGGCCGGCAAAACCGAAGTAGCCTTCGGTCAGGCCAAGGCCGGGGTGCTTCTTCTTGCCCATGACTGAGGCGAGGTCGACCTTGGCGAGGTCGGCGTCCAGGATGACGAAGCCGTTGAGCTCGACCTTGATGGTCGAGCCCACGACGGTGACTTCCTGGAAGTTCCATTCGCCGATGGGGCGCTGGAAACCGCGCTGGGCGCCGACCATGCCGTAGGCCGAACCGTGCAACTGACGGGGGTCGAGCTTACCCTTCACCTTTTCGTAGTCCTCGGCGAGGACCTGCAGTTCGCACATCGCATCATAGGCGGGGTCGCCCTTGCCGGGATAGCGGATCGCGAGACCATTGTTGCCTGCGGAAGGAAGCTTGAATTCGAGGCGGACCGCGAAGTCGCGGAGCTTGCGGTCGTAGTAAGGGTGCCCGCCTTTGCCCTTCTTGCAGGCGATGGCGCCATCGACGACCTCGTAGTTGTCGACCGGTCCGGCCCAGCCGGTGAAGTCCTTGCCGTTGAAGATCGGCTTGAAGTCTTCGGCGGCCTTCGCGGCGAGGAGCTGATTAGCCTCGGCGCCGGCGATCTCGCGGATCGCGACGTTGCGCCAGCGGATCGGGGCGCCGTGGGTCTGGAGGCAGATCGGACCCTTGGCGGCGAGGGCGGCCTTGCGGTCGTAGTAGTTCTCCATCGTCGCATGATCGACGGTCTGCTTGCCATTGAGCCAGACGCTCACGCGGGCGCCGACCATCACGATGCGGAGGGTGTTCCACTCGCCGGCAGGCTTGTCGGCCAGGACGAGCGGGTCCTTGCCGGGCTTGCCGGGGGAATTGTTCCAAAGGGCGCCGGAACCGAGCTGGCAGCCGTGCTTGAAGGACTTTTCGTCGGTCGGGTCCCAGATCTGGACCTGCGGGGCGCCGCGGAGGTAGACGCCGGAATCGCCCTTCGGGGCCATGTTGTATTCGAGGGTCAGTTCGAAGTCTCCGTAGTCTTTGTCTGTCGTGGCGTAAGGGCCGGTGCCGGCGTTGTAGATCTCGCCGTCTTTCGCCGACCAATGCTGCGAGAACTCCTCGCGCATCTTCTTCAGCATGGCGTCTTTTTTCTCGCCCGTGAGCTTGGCGACGCTGTGGGGGTTATATCCGTGCCAGCCGGCGAGGTCTTGGCCGTTGAATAGCGAGGTAAAGCCGGCGGGGACATCGGCGGCGATCAGGGCGGAGGTCGCGAGAGCGAGGAGGGCGGGGAGGAGGCGCATGACTGAAGAGGGGTAGGGGTAGGGGTAGGGGTTGCCGAATTACAGGGGTTCGAGGGTGCAACGCTTGACCTCGAAGGCGCCGCCTTCGACCTGCAGGCCGATGAAGCCTTCGGAGAGGTTGGTGCCGGTGGCCTTGTTCACTTCCTTGCCGTTGACGAGGATCGTGACCGTGTTGCCGTCGCAGACCGTGGTGAAGGTGTTCCATTCGCCGGCCGGCTTCTCGGCGTCAGCCTGCTTGCCGAGACGGTAGCCGCGGACCTTGCCGGACTTCTTGTCCTTCAGTTCCGTGCCGCCCGAGAGCGTCGCGCCGTTCCAGAAGTAGAAGTCGCCCTGGTTCTTGTGCATGCCCTGGCATTCGATGCTCTTGGGCCAGACGGCATCGGGGGGCGTCATGTGGACGACCACGCCGGTGTTGCCCGGCTTCGTGAAGCGCCACTCGACCGTGAAGCGATACTGCTTGTAGCTCTGCGTGGTGCGGAGGAAGCCGTTGGGCTTGCCCGTGCACGCCAGGATGCCGTCCTTGAT
>SYID01000060.1 GCA_005798925.1 Verrucomicrobiota bacterium | reverse complement strand
TCATCGTGGGGTGGGAATCGGTGCCGACGAGGGTGTCCGGGTAGAACACGCCGTCCTTCTGGAAGACCAGCTTGGCGAGGTACTCGGGGTTGACCTGGTGGACGATGCCGATGGCCGGCGGCACGACGCCGAAGGTCTTGAACGCCTGCATGCCCCACTTGAGGAATTCGTAGCGCTCGGTGTTGCGGCCGAATTCCTGGCGCAGGTTGTCGAGGAAGGAGGAAGCGGTGCCGGCCTTGTCGACCTGGACGGAGTGGTCGACGACGAGGTCGACGGGCACGAGCGGCTCGATGACGGCGGAATCCTTGCCGAGCTTGGCGACGGCTTCGCGCATGGCGGCGAGGTCGACGAGGAGCGGCACGCCGGTGAAGTCCTGCAGCACGATACGCGCGACGACGAACGGGATCTCGGTGTCGACGGGCTTCGCGGCGTTCCACGCGGCGAGGGTCTTCACGTCGTGCTCGGTGACCGCGACGCCGTCGCAGTTACGCAGCACGGATTCGAGGACGAGACGGATCGAGACCGGCAGGCGCGAGACCTTGCCGAGGCCGGCCTGCTCGAGGGCGGGCACGGAGTAGATCTGCCCGGACTTTCCGCCGGCGGAGAAGGGGCGGAGGGCTTTGAAGGGGTCTTTGAGGGCCATGGTGTGTTAGGGTATGAAAGGATGTGTCCGGACGCGGCCGTCCAGGGCAGTAGCCAAAAGCAAAGAAGGCGGCCGGGGCAAGCCCGACCGCCTCCAAATAAGCCCGTCTGAGGCTCAGGCCTCGACGGCCTTCTTGATCTTGGCGAAGTTGGGCATCGAGCCAGGGTCGCGTTTCACCTCGGAGTGAATCACGTTGCCGGCCTTGTCAGCCACGAAGACGGAGCGCTTGGCCACGTTGAGGAGGCCGGTCTTCTCGGGAATCACGCGGGTGTCCTTGACCTTGAAGGCCTTGACGGCGACGCGGTTGAAGTCGGAGACGAGGGTGAGGCCGATGCCGGCCTGCTTGGCCCACGCTTCCTGGGCGAAAGGAGAGTCGACGGAGATGGCGATCACATCGGCGCCGAGCTTCTTGTATTCGTCGAGGAGCCCGGTCACCTTGCACAGTTCGTCGGTGCAGACGCCCGTGAAGGCCAGCGGCACGAAGAGAATGACGGTCTTGCCCTTGCCGACGTTACGACGGAGGCTGACCTCGACCAGGCCGGCGTCGGTCTTCTGCTTGAGGGAGATTTCAGGGAGAGGCTGGCCGATTTTCAGGGGCATGGTTTGGGTGGGTAGGGGGTTCGATAGGGAAATGGCTCAAAAATGGGTGGCTTGCAAGGATGGAGGCAGTAAAATGGCATAAATGAGCCATTTTCGACCTTGGATTAGCCGGATTTCGCATAAAGGGCCAAAATACGAGTCCTATGCCGACTCTTTCACAAGCCCCAGCCGGCGGAACCACTTACGCTGTTTCCGCACCAACGCCCAGGTGTCCAGATTGATCCGCTCGGACAACCCGGCCAAGGCCACGCGTTTCCCGCCTTCCAGCCAGTCCATGGTCGCCCGATAGCCCACGGCGCGGGAAGAAGTGAGTTCGGGGTCAAGTCGCATCGAAAGAAGACGCTCGGACTCCTCGATGATGCCTTCGCGGAGCATGGCCTCGGTCCGGGCGGCGATCCTGCCCTTGAGTTCGGCATCGGGCCGTTCGAGGACTTCGCAGGTCACGGGGTGGTCGGCGAAGGGGCCGCGTCGACCCATGAACTCTTCGCGCAACGAGTCGAGGCTGCGTCCGGAGGCCAGGCGACGCTCCAAGGCCTTGGCGACGCGGATCGGATTCCGGAGGTCGAGCCAATCGGGCGGCCGCGACCCTTCGAGCTCGCGCAGGCGGAGGAGCATCGCGGCGAGTCCTTGGCGGTGCAGGGACCGGACCTCTTCGGCGATCGCCGCGGGTATCTCCAACTCATCCGTGACCGGTCCGAAGAAAGCCGCCAGGTAAAAGCCGCTGCCGCCCGTGACGAGCACGCGCTTGCCGCGGGCGTGCGCGTCGGCGATGGCCGCGCGGGCCATGTCGACGTATTGCGAGACGGAATAGCGTTCGCGCGGGTCGACGAGATCCAGCCCGTGATGGCGGACCCGCCGCTGTTCTTCCGGCGTCGGTTTGGCCGAACCGACGTCCATGCCGCGATACACGCAGACCGAATCGCACGAGACGATCTCGGCCTCGTGCTGTTCCGCCCAGCGCAGAGCGGTCTGCGTCTTGCCGACGGCGGTCGGTCCCGTCAGGACGTGGATCGCTGGCGCCGACGCCGTCATCCGGCGCGCTTCGCCCAGTCGAGGCAATAAGAGAGGAGGATCAGCGCGGCGGGGGAAGTCAGCACCATGCTGTCGATCAGGTCGAGCGCGCCGCCGATGCCGGGAATCGTCGCGCCGGAATCCTTGGCGCCGGCGAGCCGCTTGAAGACGGACTCGACGAGGTCGGAGGGGATGCTCAGCGCCGCGATCGGCAGGGCCATGACCGCCGCCTTCCACGGAATCATGAAAGGGATGCCGACGGCGTCGCGCATGAGCCAGGCGTAGAGTCCCGACGCCAGCGCCGAACAGGCGAGTCCGCCCGCGCAACCTTCCCAGCTCTTGGCGGGGCTGATGGCCGGGGCGATCTTGTGCCGGCCGAAGGGTACGCCGAAGACCAGGCCGCCGACGTCGGTGAACTTCGTCGCGACGAAGACCCAGACGACGTAATACAGGCCTACGGATTCGGCCTTGAGCAGATGGCCGTCCTTCATGCGCGCGATGGCGATGAGCGAGGCCAGCATGAACGGCAGGTAGGCGAAGCCGTAGAGCGTCGGGAAGCGGCGGAGCAGCGGCGGCACTTCGCCGGGATGGCGGAGCAGCGAGAGCAGGTGGAGGCCGACGACCAAGGCGCCGCCGGTCAGCAGGGCGTTGGCCCGGGCCTCTTCGGGGGCCAGGAAGAACAGGGCGAAGTGCAGGGCGAAGCCGGCGACGACGCCGGACAGGCTCGGCCGACCCACGCCCGGGATGGCGCGAGCCAGCTGGTAGAACTCGTGCTGCGCGGCGCCGACGACCAGCGCGAGCAGCCCGAAAGAGGCTTGTTCGGCGACCGAGAAGAAGCCCCCGATCCAGATGACGAGTCCGACGACGACCCAGAGGCCGATGGTGCTGAGGGCCCGGTCTTTCATCGGAGGGCTGAGGGCGGAAGCTGCTCGCGGGTCTGGCCGAACCGGCGTTCGCGCTTCGCGTATTCGGCGAGCGCGAGCCGCAGCTGCGCCTTGTCGAAGTCGGGCCAGAACACCGAGGTGAACACGATCTCGGCGTAGGCGGACTGGAGCAGCAGGAAATTGCTCAGGCGGAATTCGCCGGACGTGCGGATGATCAGGTCGGGGTCAGGCATGCCGGCGGTCTGCAGCCGGGCTTCCACGGCCGGCCAGTCCACCTTCTCGGGCGCCAGCCTGCCCGCGGCGACATCCGCGGCGAGCGCCTGGGCCGCGGCGGCCATCTCCTGACGCGCGCCATAGTTCAGCGCGACGACCAAGGTGAAGGCGGTGTTGTCGCGGCTCGACTTCATGACGTCCTCGAGCGGCCGGCGCACGAATTCGGGCACGCCCGTCATGTCGCCGATGACGCGCAGCCGGACTTTGCGCTTCTCCAGCCGGGAGAGATGCGCGCGCAGGATCCACTCGCCGAGCTTGAAGAGGCCGCTGACTTCATCCAGCGGGCGTTTCCAGTTCTCGGCCGAGAAGGCGAATACGGTCAGCATGCTCACCCCGTCGTCGATGCAGGCGTCGATGACCTCGATCAGCCGTTCAGCCCCGCGGCGGTGGCCCTCGAGCCGGGGCAGTCCCTTCGCGGCGGCCCAGCGGCCGTTGCCGTCCCTGATGATGCCGATGTGCCGGGGTGGCACGTGGTTGGCGGCGGGGCTGGGCGCGGGGGTGGACACTTGGACCGACTCTGTTCCGTCAGAATCCCGTCTGGCAACCGTGAATCAGCGTTCGTCGGCCGCGACGAGGACGCCGGGGAAACCGGCGCCGCGGGCGAGCGCGCACACTTCGAGGAAGGTCTGCATCGTCAGCGCGACGTCGGCTTTGATCAGCACCGGCCGGGAGGAGCCCCCGGCCGCGGCGACGCGCCGGAGCTCGGCGGCGAGGCCGCCACGGTCGACCACGCGGCCGGCCACCACGAAGACGCCGGCGCCGCGGGCCGACACGAGGGTGACGGTGGCGGAGGTCCGGGCGAGGTCGGGCTTGGCCAGGGCCGGGGTCGTCAGCGTGGTCGCGGCGACGGAACGCCCGTCGAAACCGACGTACATCCCGGGCGCGAAAACGAATTCCGCCGAGAGCGCGTAAGTCAGCGCCGCGCAGGCCAGGGCCAGCGCGAGCGGAGCGAAGTCCAGGCCGCGTTCGGCGGGCCGCACCTTCTCCAGGACTCCGAGCGGCGTGCGCATCTCAGGGGCGGGCGGCTTTCTCCTCCGGCAGCTCGTGGCGGACGAAGGTGATGATGGAATGGGCGGCGATCTCCATCTCGGTGACGATCGATCGCACGCGGCCGACGAGGAAGTGATGCGTGAGCGAGCATCCGGCGGCGATGACGAGCGCGAAGCCGGCCGTGGCCAGCGCGGCCTGGACCCGCAGGAGCAGGCCGTCGGCGGAGGCGTAGACGCTGCCGTCGCGCAAGGCGCTCGCCAGGTCGAAACCCGCCAACACGGCGCCGGCGAGGCCGAGCAGAGGGGCGACGCGCCCGATGGCGGCGATGGTGCCGAGGCGGCGTTCCAGCACCGGCAGTTCGAGCAGGGCGGCTTCGGTGGCGGCGGCGCGCATGGCTGCTTCCCCGTTGGCGGCGCGCAACAGGGCGGCTTTCACCACCCGGGGGACGGGGCCGGGCGACTCTTCGCAGGCCGCGAGGGCTTCCAGCGGTCGGCCGGCGCGCAGGTTGTTGCGCACGCCTTCGATGAAGTCGGACGACAGCACGAGGCCGCGGTGCAGGAAGAGCGCGCGTTCGACGGCGAAGACAAGGGCGAGGAAGGCCAGGATGAGGAGCAGCCAGACGAACGGGCCGGCGTCGAAGGGGAACGAGAAGCGTTGCATGGCTCAGCGGGGAGTGGACGAGGAACGGCGGAGGGCCGCAAGTTTGCTTTCGGCGGCGGCCTGGCCGGGAAGGCGGGTCCGGTCGGCGGGGAGACCTTGGTTGACGTGGACGATGATGCCGTAGGCGGCGACGGCTTCGGCGACGTCGCCGTCGAGTTCGCAGAGCTCCCCGGTCAGCAGGATGGCGCGGGCCAGCCAGAGCCTTCCGTCGGCGGAGAGACGGCCGGCGTCGTCGCCTGCGGCGCGGGCGTCGGCGGCGCGTAGGGCGCCGAGGGGCGCAAGCAGGATCTTCCGCGCCTCGAGGCGGCTGGCGGCGGCTTCGGCCCCGCTTTCGGCCTTGGCGCGTTCAGCCAGGGCCAAGGCCCACTTGTACAAGGCTTCGAGGCGGGTCTCCGGCGAATCCTTGGCCCAGGCTTCGGCGATGCGCTCATACGCGGCCACCGCGCGGGCGACACGTTGGCGATCGAGCTGGCCGTTGCGATCTCGTCGGAGCTCGGCGAGGCCGAAGAGGGCGTCGGCCCTGGCCATCTCGGCCTGCGGGCGGGCCGGATCGGTGGGTCGGTCGCGGATCAGGCCGTCGAGCACGAGGAGGGCTTTGTCGAACTCTCCCAGCGAGCGGAGGATCTCCGCGCGGCGCAGGGTGACCCGCGCGAGGAGCGGGTTGCCGGGGAAGGCGTCGGTGAAGCGCTCGAGCAGCACCACGGCGTCCTTGAGCCGGCCTTCCCCGTCGTTCGGCGCGCGCAGGACGGACTGTTCGGCGGCCTCATAGAGACCCAGCGCGGCGAATTCCGCGAGCGCGGGTTCGCGGCCGAATTCCTCGGCGAGTTCCTCGAACCGTGCCTGGGCTTCGGCGTGGCGCCCGGTCGCGGCGAGGTGGCGGCCTTCGACGAGGTAGGAGGCCGCGGCGGCGGGCACCTTGCCGAAGCGGCGGCGGAGTTCGACGAGTTCCTCGACGCCCTTGGCGGAGCCGGTGTTGAGGGCGGTGCGCGCCTTGAGCAAGGCCGCGTGGCCGCGGAGTTCCGGAGCGGCCTTGCGCAGGTCGGCGAGCTCGGGGTCGGTCGGCGGGTTCTCGAGTCGGCGCGCGATGCCGTCGGCGACGACGCCCGCCAGGCCCGGCTGGCCTTCCGCGATCGCGATCAGCGCGCGCTGCCATTCGAAACGCAGCGCGTAGTCGGCGCGGGCGTCGGCGATCAGCGGTTGGAGCCGCGTCCGCAGACGGCCGGCTTCGCCCGGACGGTTCGCCTTGCGGGCGTCCTCGACGAGGCTCCAGGCGGCCGACCAGAGCGGCAGGCGCGAGCGGGTGCGGTTCGCGCGGGCGGTCTCCTCGATGGCGGCCGCGGCGCGGTCCCAGGCGGCGGCGTCCTCGCCGGTCTCGAGCATGCAGAGGATCCGCTGGTGAAAAGCGTCCTCGGCCAGGCTGATGTCGGCCGCGTCGAGCTGGAGCGCCGCGTAGGCTTTTTCGGCGAGAGGGAAGTCCTTCGCCAGGAAAAGGCAGTCGGCGGCCGCGATGCGCAACAGCGCGCGTTCGGGCTCGACGCTGCTGTCGGCCAGGGCGGCGAGGTGCGTGGAGGCGAGCCGGTAGGAGCCGTCGCCCCAGGCGGCGATGGCCAGCGTGCGGGTGGCCTCGCGGGCGAGCGGGCTGGCCGGGACGTCCTTGAGCAAGTCCTCGGCCGCCTGGCGGGCTTTCTCGCGGTTACCGGCGAACAGCATGAGCTGGGCGCGGGCGAGGTGGATGGCGTCAAGGACCTGCGGGTCGCGCGGGCAATGGTAGGAGAGCTGCCCCGGGTTGCGGCGGAGCAGGAAGTCGTTGACCTCGTTGGCGACCGCCCGCGGGTCGGCCATGACGGGCTTGCCCGGCTCGGTCTCGCCGCGCGGGTCGGCCGCCGCCACGAGCGCGCGCAAGGCGGTGAGGCGGACGGCCAGGTTGGCCGGGTTGCGCGCCGCTTCCTTGAGCCGTTCGCGGCCGGCGGCCTGGTCGGCGCCGAGGATCAGGCCGGCGAGCAGGTCGGCTTCGGCCTGGCGGGCCGGCGGGAGCTGGCCTGCGTCGGCGAGCGCCTGTGCGGCGCCCTTCGGATCTTTCAGCTGGGCGAGCGCCAGCGCCAGATTGCGGGCGTAGGCGAAAGCGAGCGGCGTGCCGCGCGCGTCTTCGGCCAGGTCGCGCAAGGCCTCGACCGTGCGGGTCTCGATCTTGCCGGCGACGATGGCCGCGCGGTAACCGAGCACTTCGATGCGTTGACGCTGCTCCTCCGAGACGGCGGCGCGGGCGGCGGCTTCCTGGCTGAGGTTAGCGTTGAGGTTGTCGCCGTCCGCCGCCGCGACCATCCAGCGCAAGGCATGGGCCCAGGCGACTTCGGCCGAGGGCAGCGAGGAGAGGTCCAGCGCGGCCGCCTGGCGGCGGGCGTCCGCGAGGTCGTTCTCGAGCAGGGCGACCAATCCTTCGCGCAGCGCCTTGCGCGGCGACTTCGGCAGGAACTTCAGCGTCGCCTTCGCCTCGCCCGTCCGGGTGCGCTCAAGGTAGGCCGCCGCGAGGCCCAGGCCGGCTTGCTCGCGTTCGGTTTCCGGGAGACGCGGGTCGGCGAGGAGATCGGCGTAGAACCCGATCGCGGTCGAGGATAGTCCGGCGGCCGCCGCTTCTTCGGCCAGCCGGAAGGTCGCGCGCCGGTCCGGCTTGGTCCCCGGGCTCTTCGGGGTCTCGGCGGTGAGCAGGTTCGGGGGCAGCTCCTGCGCTCCGGCCTGTCCGGTCAGCCAGAAGCCGAGGGCGAGGGCGAGGAGGGTGGCGAGGGCGGACCGCGGCATCGTCCCGAGTATGGTCGGGGCGGGACGGCGGGCAAGAGGGGAGTGCCGCCTCAGGCCTTGTCGAGGCCGAAGGCCGTGTGCACGGCGCGGACGGCGGCGTCGGCCTTGGCGGGCTCAAGCGCGACCGAGATCTTGATCTCGGAGGTCGTGATGAGCTCGCTGTTCACGCCGACGGACGCGAGGGCCTTGAAGAGGGTGCCGGCGACGCCGGGGTGCGAGATCATGCCGACGCCTACGATGGACAGCTTGGAGATCTCGCCGGCGGAGCGGACGGAGCCCGAGCCGAGCTTCCTGAGCGTCTGGCCCACGACGGCCTCGACGCGTGAGAACTGGTCGGTCGTCACGGAGAAGGTCAGGTTCGCCTTCCCGTCCTTCCCGAGGTTCTTGATGATCATGTCGACGCTGAGGCCGGCCTCGCCGAGGTCGTCGAAGAGGGCGGAGAGGGCCTGGGGGTTGTCCGGCAGGTCGCTCACGGTGACGCGGGTCTGCAGGCGGTCGAGGGCGACGCCGGCGATGGCCGCGTCTTCAAGGGTCTTGTCGATGGCTTTCACGATGGTACCGGGTTGGTCGTTGAAGGAGGAACGGACCTCGAAGGGCACGTTGTATTTCTGCGCGAACTCCACGGAGCGCGACTGCATGACCTTGGAGCCGCTGGAGGCTAGCTCGAGCATCTCTTCGTAGGAGATCTCGGGCAGCTTGCTCGCGTTGAGCACGATGCGGGGGTCGGCGGTGTAGACGCCGTCGACGTCGGTGAAGATCTGGCAGAGGTCGGCCTTGATGGAGGCGGCGACGGCGATGGCGGTGAGGTCGGAGCCGCCGCGGCCGAGGGTGGTGACTTCGCCTTGGTCCGTGCAGCCCTGGAAGCCCGCGACGACGACGACCTTGCCTTCGTCGAGCCGGGCGAGCAGGTCGCCGCCGGTGATGCGCGTGATCCGGGCGCGGGTGTGGATGTCGTCCGTGAAGATGCCGGCCTGGGCGCCCGTGCGGGAGACGGCGGGCACGCCGACGGCGTGGAGGGCCATGACCGTGAGGGCGATCGTCTCCTGTTCGCCGACGGCCATCAGGACGTCCATCTCGCGCTCGTCGGGGAGCTTCGAGAGGGCCTTGGCGCGGGCGATGAGCTCGTTGGTCACGCCGCTGCGGGCGGAGACGACCACGACGAGACGATGGCCCTTGGACCACTGTTCCTTGATCTTGGCGGCGACGTTCTGGATGCGGTCGACGTTGCCGACGGAAGTGCCGCCGTATTTCTGGACGATGAGGGCCACCGGAAGGTCAGGATTCGGGGGAGAAGATGCGGAGCACCACCGGCTCCTCGAGCACCGTCTTGAGGCGGCGCAATTCTGTCAAGACCGCGGACATCCTGCGTTCGCTGACCGGATAGGTCGAGAGCGTGACCGTGCCGCGGCCCTGGTTGGGGTGCTCATACTGGATGACGCGGGCGATGGAGACCTTGTGCTTGGAGAAGATGCGATAGACGCCTTCGGAGACGCCCGCCTTGTCGAGCAGCGAGAGCCGCAGGTAGAAGGGCGAGACGATCTCGTCGATGGAGGCCATGCGGATCGCGCGGCCCGCCTTCTCGCGGGCGGCGAGGGCCTCGGGCGAAAGGGCCTGCGGGATCGCGCCCGTGAGGGCGGCGATCGCGTCGACGATGTCGCCGATGACCGCGGAGGCCGTGGCGTCGCCGCCCGCCCCGCGGCCGGTGAGCGTGGTGGCGCCGACGACGTCGCCGCGGAGGGTGATGCCGTTGTTGACGCCCGAGACGCGCGCGAGGATGTCGCGGTTGGGGACGAGGGAAGGGTAGACGCCGACGGTCATCCAGTTGGACTTGAAGTCGCGGCGGATGACGGCGAGGTGCTTGAGCGCGAAGCCGAAGCGGCGGGCGAAGTCGATGTCGGCCGGGCCGATCTTGCGGATGCCCTCCACCAGCGTGCGGGCAGCCGGGGCCCACTTGCCGTGCGCGAGCCAGGCGAGGATCGAGGCCTTATGGAAGGCGTCGATGCCGTCGACGTCGAGCGTCGGGTCGGCTTCGGCGTAACCGAGTTCCTGGGCCTCCTTGAGGGCGTCGGCGAACGAGAGGCCGTCCTCGCCCATGCGGGTGAGGATGTGGTTGCAGGTGCCGTTGAGGATGCCGACGATCAGTTCGAAGCGGTTGGCGACGAGGCCTTCGCGGATGGCCTTGATGCTCGGGATGCCGCCGGCGCCGCTGGCTTCGAAGAGGAACGGGCCGCCGTGCGCGCGGACGGCCCGGAAGATCTCCGGACCATGCTCGCAGAGGAGGGCCTTGTTGGCGGAGACGACGACCTTGCCGAGGCGCAGGGCGCGCAGGGTGAGCTCGCGGGCCTTGGTGGTGCCGCCGATCAGCTCGCAGACCACGTGGACCTTGGGGTCGTCGATGATCTCGTTGACGTCGGTGGTCAGTTTCGCGGCCGGGATCCTGACCGCGCGCTTCTTCTTCAGGTCGCGGACGGAGGCCTTGCGGAGGTCGAGCTTCACGCCGAGGCGCGATTCGAGGTCGGCCTGCTTCTCATGCAGGTGCTTCCAGACGCCTTGGCCGACGGTGCCGAAGCCGAGGATGCCGATGCCGATGGTGCGAGGGGCGGTCATTGCGAAAAGGTCAGGCTTGCTTCACGAAGCGGTTCTCGGTGCCGGCGAGCAGGCGCCCGATGTTGGAACGGTGGGTCCAGACGTTGAAGGCGGCGATGGCGGCCGCGAACCAGAACTCCGGCTGTCCGAAGGTCAGTTTCGTGAAGAGAGGGAGGAGCCAGCAGGAGAGCGGCAGCGAGACGCCCAGGGCGATCGACGCCAGCGAGACGTAGCGGGAGAGCGTGAACACCAGTCCCCAGACGGCGGCGCCGATGAGGATCGGGACAGGAAGCAGGACCAGGAGGCCGCCGATCGTGGAGGCCACGCCCTTGCCGCCCTTGAACTTCAGGAAGCAGGAGAAGCAGTGGCCGAGCAGGGTGCCGACGAAGCCGGCGACGCCGTGCACGAAGGCGTCCCCGGGGATGACGAGGGCGAAGCCTTGCGAGGCGATGACATAGCCGACCAGCGTCGGCAGGCCGGCGCCGACGAAACCCTTCAGGGCGTCGAGGGCGAAGACGAGGTTGCCCGGGCCTTTGCCGAGCACGCGCTTGACGTTCGTGGCGCCGGGGTTGCCGGAGCCTTCCTTCAGGATGTCGACGCCATGCTTCTTCGCCACGAGCACGGCGAAGTTGACGGAACCGATGAGGTATCCGAGCAGGGCGAAGATCCCGATGGCCGCGAACATCGCTTAGGCTTCGATCAGCTTGGCGCTGACGATCGCCGGATTGCGGAGGATCTCCGCGATGGCGGCGTCGCCGGGGGCGCTGTCGAGCTGGTAGACGGCGAGGGCGTTCGAACCGCCGCTGCGGCTGAGGGCCATGTTGGCGATGTTCACGCGTTCCTTGGCGAGCAGGGTGCCGAGCGCGCCGATGATGCCGGGCTGGTCCTGGTTCTCGATGAGGAGCAGCTTGCCTTCGGGGATGAACTCGAGGGTGCGGCCGTTGACCGAGACGATGCGGGGCGACTGCGCCTTGCCGATGACCGTGCCGGCGACGGAGACGGCCTTGCCGCCCGCGAGCACGGCTTCGACCAGGATGAGCTCCTTGTAGTCGGCCTCGGCGGAGGAACGGACGGATTGGACCTCGACGCCGAGGGCCTTCAGCTTGCCGGGGGCGTTGACGTCGGTGACGCCTTCGACGATGCCGCGGAGGTAGCCGCGCTGGATGGCGCGGGCGATGGCGTTGGCGCCTTGGTCGGAGCCCGTGCCGAAGGTGGTCAGACGCAGCGCTTCGATGCGTCCGGGCGCGGCGAGTTGGCGCGCGATGGAGCCGAGCTTCTGGGCGAGCGACAGGAAGGGCTTGATCGCGGCGAGCGTCTGCGAATCGACGGAGGGGAGGTTGACCGCGTTGGCGGGCGAGCCGCCGCCGAGGACGGTGATCGCGGCCTCGGCGACTTCGACGCCGACGTTCTCCTGCGCTTCGGCGGTGGAGGCGCCGAGGTGCGGGGAGAGGTGGGCCTTCGGGAGGGAACGGAGCGGGTGGTCCTTGGCGAGGGGTTCATCGACGAACACGTCGAAGCCGCAGCCGCCGCACTTGCCGGAGGCGAGGGCGGCCGCGAGGGCGGCCTCGTCGACGATCCCGCCGCGGGCGCAGTTCACGATCTTCACGCCCTTCTTCATCCTGGCGAAGGCGGCTTCGTCGACCATGCCTTCGGTCGCGCCCTGCTTGCCCTTCTCGATGAGCGGCATGTGGACGGTGATGTAGTCGGAGAGGGCGAAGACCTCGTCGAGCGTCGCGATCGACACGCCGAGCGCCTTGGCGCGGGCTTCGGTCAGATACGGGTCGTAGGCGAGGACCTTCATGCCGAAGGCGAGGGCGCGCTTGGAGACCTCGGCGCCGATGCGGCCGAGGCCGAGGACGCCCAGGGTCTTGCCGAAGAGCTCGGAGCCGGACAGGGTCTTGCGGTCCCACTTGCCCTCGCGCATGGACTGGACGGCTTCCGGCACCGGGCGGGCGAGGGAGAGCAGGTGGGTGAAGGTGAGCTCGGCGGTCGCGATGGTGTTGCCCGAGGGGGTGTTCATCACGATGACGCCGCGTTCGGTGGCGGCGTCGACGTCGATGTTGTCGACCCCTACGCCGGCCCGGCCGACGCAGACGAGGCGCTGGGCGGCGGCGAGGACTTCGCGGGTGATCTGGGTCTCGGAGCGGACCAGGATGGCGTCCACGTCGGCGACCAGGTTCAGGATCTGTTCCGGGGTGGAGCCGTAGGCTTCGACGACCTCATAGCCGGGCTGGGCTTTGAGGAGGGCGACTCCGGTGGGCGAGATCTTGTCGGCGACGAGTACCTTGGGCATGGCGATGGCGTGTAAAAGTTTGAATTGAGTCATAAATGCCCGCCCAAGGCAAAGGCAAGCACCTACCCCTGTCCGTCCGTCATAGCCGGCTCAGAGCCGGCGATGGGCGTAATCCGCCAATTCGTAACAATCCGGGCTCATTTCTTCCAGAAAACGGCAGGGATCGAGCGGACGGTAGCCTTCGCCGGAGACCGCGAAACGGGGGGCGAAAAGGAACAGCATGTTCTCGGCGCGCGTGCAGGCCACGTAGAAGAGGCGTCGCTCCTCCTCGACGTCCCCTTCGTCGATGGCGCGGGTGAGGGGAAGTAGGCCGTCGGCGCAGCCGAGGAGGAAGACGATCGGGAACTCGAGGCCCTTGGACTGGTGGATGGTCGTGAGGCGGAGCATGTCTTCCTCCGGCTCGGCCTTCTTGTCGGAGGACTCGCCGTTGAGCAGGGCCACTTGGGCGACCAGGTCGCCGACGTCCTCGAACTTCGAGGCGAAGCCGATGAGCCCTTGGAGGTCCTGTTCGCGGTCCTTCCAATCAGGGAAGATCGTCTTGATGAAGCCGCCGTACCAGCCCTCGATGCAGATACGGACGGTCTCGGCGGGCGTCCGGGCGACCTTCGCGGAGTTCGCGTCGGAAGCGGCGACGAATAGGTCGGGCGCGGGGGCCGACGGGCCGGGCTTGGCCTTGGCGGCCTCCAGGCCTTCGAGCATGTCCTCGAGCGTGATGGTCAGGTCGTTGAAGTCGTCCTTGGCCGATTCGGGCACGCGCTTGAGCACGGCGTCGGCGCGG
>SYID01000059.1 GCA_005798925.1 Verrucomicrobiota bacterium | reverse complement strand
GGGCATAAAGAAGCCCCGGATCGGGTGATCCGAGGCCTCTGGAAGGCGGCTGGAGGGCGGATTAGGCCTTCTTCACCTTGACCCACTGCCTCGTCTTGGCGGACTCCAGGACGGCGTCGCAGACGTACTGGGTGCCGAGGGCGTGGCGGAAGTCCGGGTAGGCCTTCGGCGCCTTCGGGTCGTCGAGGCTCTTGAGGAACTCGGCGAGGGCGTGGGTGAAGGAGTGCTCGTAACCGAGGCAGAGACCCGGGACCCACCAGTTGCCGGCGTACGGGTGGTCGCCGTCGGACGTGTGGATGCTGGCCCAACCGCGACGATCGCCCGGGACGGAGTGATCGAAGTAGTTGAGGCGGTTGAGGTCGTGGAGGTCCCACTGGAGGGACTTCTTCTCGCCGTTGATCTCGAACGTGTAGAGCGCCTTGTGGCCGCGGGCGTAGCGGGTGGATTCGAACTGCGCGATCGATCCGTTCTCGAAGCGGCAGAGGAAGATCGCGGCGTCGTCGATGGTGACGGCCTGTTTCTTGCCCGTGGCGGTGTGGACGCGCTCCTTGATGAACGTCTCGGTGATCGCGGAAACCTCGGTGATGTCACCGTTGATCCAGCGGGCCGTGTCGATGCAGTGCGCGAGCAGGTCGCCCGTGACGCCGGAACCGGCGGCGGCGGCGTCGAGGCGCCAGAGGCCCGCGCCGCCCTGGGGCAGCTCGGTGGAGATCGTCCAGTCCTGGAGGAAGTTGGCGCGGTAGTGGAACACGCGGCCCAGCTCGCCGGCGGCCACGATGTTCTTCGCGAGCGTCACGGCGGGGAGGAAGCGGTAGTTATACCAGACCAGGTTGGGGAGGCCGGACTTCTCGACGGCGGCGACCATCTGCTCGCCCTGGGCGCCGTTGAGGGCGAGGGGCTTCTCGCAGAGGATCATCTTGCCGTGCTTGATGCACTCCAGGGCGATCTCGGCGTGCGAGTCGTTCGGGGTGCAGATGTCGACGGCGTCGATGTCGGCGCGGGCGACCAGCTTGCGCCAGTCCGTCTCGTACGAGGCGTAGCCCCACTTCTCGGCGAAGTCCTTGACCTTGGCCTCGTCGCGGCCGCAGACGGCCTGGCGGACGATGTGGTGGCCCGTCGACAGCTTGTCCTTCGGGAAGAAGTGACCGACCTGCGAGTAGGCGTTGGAGTGGGTGCGGCCCATGAAGCCGTAACCGATGAGACCGATGCGAATGGCTTTAGACATAGTTCGAGGGGATGAGAGTTTGGAGTATCGAGTATGGGGATAGGTGGCTCAGAGCGCCTTCTTCACCTTGACCATCGCGGAGAGGATGGTGTTCCAGGTCTTCGGGTTCTCGAGCGTCGCGTTCGGGAACATGCAGCCATCCCAGCAGATGTGCTTCATACCGCGGGCGGAGGCGCCTTCGAGCCAGACCTTGGAGCAGGCGGTGATGTCGAGCTTGCCGTTGGCGTCGTCGGCCTGGCAGTGGCGGCCGGTCTTCTCGTGGGAGCCGGTGCCGTGCACGGTGCCGTCGTTCTGGGCCACGTGGAAGTCGAAGGTCCACGGGCGGAGCTTGCCGACCATCTCGCGGTAGGCGGGCCAGAACTGTTCCGAGGTGTAGCCTTCCTTGAGGAGGGCGGCCTCGGGTTCGTTGTAACCCATCAGGTAGAGGTAGGTGTGGGCGAGGTCGGCCTGGAAGCCGAAGGTCTTCGGCATGCCCACGCCCTCGAGGGTGTCGAGCATCGCCTTCCAGGAGTGCATGCCGGCCCAGCAGATCTCGCCTTCGGCGGCGATGCGTTCGCCATGGCCTTCGGCGATCTTCGCGGCCTTCCTGAAGGTATCGACGATGCGGGCCGTGTTGGCCTTCGGGTTCTCGCGCCACTTCTGCACGCCGAACTCGGCGGAGTCCACGCGGATGACGCCGTACTGGCGGACGCCGTGCTTGTTGAGGAGCTTGGCGATGCGGCAGGCCTTCTCGATCGCGAGGAGGAACTTCTGCTGCTGCTCGTCGGAGCCCATCGCGGAGTCACCCACCGTGCCGCCCCAGACCGGCGCCACGAGCGAACCGACCTTCAGGCCCTTGGAGGCGATGAGGTCGGCCATCTTCTTGAGGTTGTCCTCGGAGATGTCGGGGTCGGTGTGCGGATGGAACAGGAACAGGTCGACGCCGTCGAACTTGTGTCCGTCGACGCTGGCGGCGACGGTCATGTCGAGCATGCGTTCGAGGGAGATCGGAGGGTGGTCGGTGTTGGGCTCCTTGCCGACGAGGCCGGGCCACATCGCGTTGTGCAGTTTCATGGGCGTAGGGGTAGGGGTAGGGTTAGGGGTAGGCGAGGGCGCGAAGGCTTACTTCTTCTTGGCCTTCTTGTAGGCGCCCATGGCAGGGGCGTCCGGGTTCACTTCCGGACCGAAGTAGCGCAGGCAGACCAACGGCTCGGTGGTGGAGGTGTTACGGAAGGTCACGCCCTTCTTGGCGCCGGCTTCGGTGCAGAAGTATTCGTCCTCGGTCAGTTCGTTGAAGCGGATGAGCTTCGGGCTGTTGAGGACCTGGCCGTTGATCGTGCCGGAGCCCTGGACGCAGATGAGGCCGTAGGCGCCCTTGTCGGTGATCGTGCACTCGGCGCCCGGTTCGACGGTCAGTTCCTTCGCGGTGAAGTACTGGAACTTGTCGACCTTGCCGTAGACGATCCACTTGTCCACGTGGCCCTTGCCCTGGACGGAGACGACCGGCTCGAGGTAGTGGTTGTCCTTGAAGTTCGGGTCGACGTTCTTGTCCCAGTCGAGCTGGTCGACGATGAAGTCGACGTCCTGGTGCTTCGACTTCGGCATGTCCTTGACGAGGAGGGCCCACGGCACTTCGCGGCCTTCGACGAGGTTCTGGTACATGCCGAACACGTCGGAACCCCACTGCGGCTCATAGGTGCAGAGCGAGCCCGGGGCGTGGAGGATGCAAGGGTCGATGAGCCAGCCGGTGCCGGGCTCGAGCTTGTAGGCCTTGGAGAGGGCGAGGATCTTGTTGTCACCCTTGTGCCAGTTGGCGATGCACTCGCGGACCTGGGCCTTGGTCGTGCCAGGCTCGAAGCCCATGAACGTGTAGGGGAAGTTGTTGCCGACGTTGTTGTGCTGCGGCGGGAAGTAATAGGACTCCGGCTTGCCCTCGAGGCCGAGCAGCTTGGCCTGCTTGGCGTTCTGGTGCATGTGGTGCGGGATCGGCCCCATGTTGTCGAAGAACTTGGAGTAGACGGGCCACTTCTTGTACTTGCCCCAGATCTTGGAGCCGATGAGCGCGGCGCCGCATTCCTTGACGGCCTGCTTCAGCGTGAAGCGCGTCTTGCCGATGACGACGTAGGACAGGCCCTCGTCGGGCGTGCGGTTGTCGTTGGCGGCTTCGGTGGTGGAGGCGAACCAGCGCTCGTCGATGCCGCCGCGGCTCAGGCCGAAGGCGTAGAGATCGTCCGGGTGGAGCTTGAGTCGCTTCCCCGGCTGGAGGAAGGAGCGCGGCACCCAGCACGGAGCCAGGCGGAGCAGGCCGCCGGTCTTGGCGAGTTCCTTCTCCACGAGAGAGGCGACGCCGCTCTTCTTGGTGGAGAGATCTTGGACAATCTTGGGGGAGGACATGTTAGGGGGAAAGGAGGGTCGGGGAGGTCGGATTTAGGCGACTCCGTGGGCAGGGACAAGAATTGAGTATGCCGACTTACGGCTTCAAAAACTGCCAATTAATGGGGCAGGTAACGGCCTGGCCGTTTTCGCCCGTGATCCGCACGGACTCGGGGCCGGCGGGGACGATGCTCTGGACTTGGCCGAAAGCGGCGGGCACGGCGGCGGCAGCCTGGATCAGGGGCAGCCGGACGCGTTCGTCCTTGCGGAAGAGGCGGCTGGTCGGGATGCCCTTGGCGGCGAGGCGGTCCTCGCGGGCGACATCGACGCCGTCGCAGAAGTGGGAGCACACCTCCTCGAGGCCGAGACGGCCGAGGTGACGCTTCTCCCACGGGTGACCGGGGCGGCCGCCGTTGGACAGCCAGAAGAGGGTCGAGGGGAAGTCGGCGACGTTCTTGAGCGAGAACCAGACGTAGCCCGGGAAGGTCACGGCCGTCCACGCGAAGGGCTGTGCCTCCGTGGCGGGCACGTTGACGAGCATGATGAGGTCGTCGTTGCCGGCGCGGGCCGGGTAACGCGTGAGGTCGGTGTCCGTGCCGTCCTTCATCGGGACGGACTTAAGCGACGAGAATTCGGCGAACGGCTTGAGCGCGCCGGATTCGCCGTCGGCGGGATTCGAGAACTCGCCGGCATAGACGGAGCCGAAACGGAAGGCGCTGGTGGCGATGCGCGCCACGCCCGCAGGCACCTGCGAAAGGTCGAGCACAGGATGGTTGCCGTAGTTCCAGCGGCCTTCGAGCTGCGTGATGACGTGCTCGGAGTAGATCGCGTGGTGGCCGGGGATGAGCGTGAACTTCTTCGCCACGGTGGCGCCGGTGTCCGTGCCGGTCTGCGTCAGCTCAAGCGAGGTCGCCGACGACGCGACGAGCTGCCAGGGGGCGTTGGCCGTGTCGCCGTGGGGCGGTCCTTTCTGCTGGCCGCCGAACGGCAGGCACAGGAAGTCGCCGCGCAGATAGGTGAGCAGGTTCGGCAGGCTCTGGTCGATCTGCGTCGGCGTCCAAGGCGAGAGGGAGTAAGGGCTGGCCTTGAGTCCGGGCAGATGGAAGGTCACCGGGGCCAGATGGCCGGCGGTCTGCGTGACGGCCAGTTCGACCTCGGAGGACTTCAGGGTGTAACTCGGAGCGCCGTGAATGGTTTCCATGGGGAGGGTCATTTCCTGCAAGCCGCGCGGGTCTGTCAACGCCTCGGGTGCTCTCCGCTTGCTAACCTTGGCTTGCTCCGCTTGGTTGGCGGCATGCCGCAGCCGCTACCCATCCTCTACGTCAAGCCTGGCTGCCCTTGGTGCACCGAAGCCCTCGATTATTTCGCCAAACAGGGGGTCAGGCTCGACGTCCGGGACGTGATCGCCGACATGCATCAGATGCGTCAGCTGGTCGCCTTGACTGGTCAGTCCAAGTGCCCGTCCTTCCGCTACGGGGACTTCATCGTGGCTGACTTCGGCGTCGATGAGTTCATCAACAAGGCCCGTAAGCACCCCGCCGTCTGCGCCGAGTTGGGCTTGAAGGTTTCTTGAGAAACACCCCTTTTTAGTCCTTGGAAGGTAGGGGATTCACCCTATGCTTCAGGTTCATGAGGCATACCCCGGCCTTGTTGGTTATGTTGTGCGCGAGCCTGTTCGCCGCGAAGCCTAACATCGTGTTGATCATGTGCGATGACATGGGCTGGGCCGACCTCGGCTGCTATGGTTCGAAGCAGAATCCGACCCCCCATATCGATCGCCTGGCCAAGGAGGGTGTCCGCTTCACCAACTTCCTCGCCACTCAGGCGGTCTGCACTTCTTCGCGCGTGGCCTTGATGACCGGTTGTTATCCCAACCGGCTCGGCCTCGGCGGCGTCGCTCTGGGGCCCAACTCCAAGATCGGCCTGAGCAATCAAGAACAGACCTTGGGTGCTTTGCTGCAGGCGGCGGGTTATCGCACCGGCGTCGTCGGTAAGTGGCATCTCGGGGATGCGCCGCGTTTCCTTCCGCCGGCGCACGGGTTCGAGGACTCGATGATCACACCTTACTCCAATGACATGTGGCCGAAAGGTTATTTCATCGGTGATGAAAGCCGCAAAGAAACATACCCGGTGCTTCCGCTTTACACCAACGGTTTCCTGTTCGGTCACACTCGGGACTGGGTGGACATGGACGATCTCACCTCCATGCAGGGCCTGCGGGCCGTCCGCTTCATCCGCGAAAGCGCCGGCAAGGACAAGCCCTTCTTCCTCTACCTCGCCACCTCGATGCCCCATACCCCGTTGGGTGCTTCCGCCGATTTCAAGGGCAAGCATGCCACGCCCTATGCTGACACCTTGGCCGATCTTGACCGCGTCGTCGGCGCGGTGATGAAGGCTCTGTCGGACAAAGGCGTCGACAACGACACCTTGGTCCTCTTCACCAGCGACAACGGACCTTGGCTCAATTTCGGCCGGCATGCCGGTTCGGCCGGCCCCTTCCGCGAGGGCAAAGGCACGACCTTCGAGGGGGGTGTCCGCGTGCCCTTCATCGTCCGCTGGCCGGGCAAGATCCGGCCGGGCGTCGAAACGGACGCCCTCGCCGCCAACATCGATGTCGTGCCCACGGTGGTCGCCGCCTGCGCCGCCCCTGCGCCGAAACTGCCGATCGACGGCGTCTCCTTCCTGTCGGTGCTCACCGAGGGCGGACGTGGAGCGCGCGATTCCTTCGCCTATTATTACGGCGACAAGTTGGAGGCGGTCCGCAAAGGCAAGTGGAAGCTGCATCTTCCGCACGCCTATCGCAGCTATGTCGACATGATCCCCGCCGAGCGCGACGGGCTGCCGGCCAAGACCCATCAGCGTCAGATCGGCCTCGCCCTCTACGACCTCGAACGTGACCCGGGCGAGAAGGACGACCTTGCCAAGGAACATCCGGAGGTCGTGAAGGAATTAGAAGCCTTCGCCGCCGAGCAGCGGCGGCAGCTCGACGCGGGCAAGCGCCCGGTCGGCAAGCTCTGAGGGCCTAGGATTGTCCGGCGAGCCGCCACGCGCAGAGCGCGAAGCCGACGACCGCGGTCGCGAGGCAGAGCGTACGACGCAACCGGGCTTCGGACAGGCCGGACCACGCCATCGCCCGGAGCAGGGCGGCTGAAGCCAGGATGACGCCGATCTGGGCGAGTTCGACGCCCGCGTTGAAACTGATGAGGATGCGCACGAGGCTGGCGTTGTCCCAGTCCTGCAGCCGGTCCGCGACCGCCGCCGCGAAGCCGAGCCCATGCACGAGCCCGAAGACGGCCGGCACGACGAGCATCTGCCGGTTGGTAGCGTCCCCACGGTAGGCCATCAGCCCGCCCAGGCCGATCGTCAAGGCGATGAAAGGCTCGATCCACGGTCCCGGGTCGCCGATCCAGCCGAGCGCCACCGCGCTGAGCGTGAGGCTATGCCCCAAGGTGAAGACCAGCGAGCGACCCAGCGCCTGCCGGAGCGAGGCCGCGCCGAGGAACATCGCCAGCATGAAGAGGCAGTGGTCCCAGCCGTCGGGCAGGACGTGCGCGAAGCCGTCGGCAAGGAGCGCGCCCGTCGTCAGGCCGCGGTCGCTGGCCGGACCTTCGCCGATCAGGAATTCGCCGGGTTCGTTCCTCGAGACCGCCATCACCGTCTGGAACTCCATGCCTTTGCGCAAGTTCGTGAAAACGGTGCCCAACGTGTCGGGGAAACGCAGCCTGAGCGCGCGTGCGCCGGGCGGGAGCTTCGCCTGCAGTTTCACGTTCATCATCACCGAATGGCGGTCGGCCTCGCCTTGGCGCGCCGACTGCGCGAGGATCTGCTCCGCCGTCGGGAAAGCCAGGACGGACCAGGCCACGGGCCGTCCGTCCGCCTCGAGCCGCATGCCTTCGAGGAAACTGCGCCGGCCTGGTTCGACGGCCGCGGCGAGCCGGCCGGGCGTCAGCAGCAGCGCGTCCAGGTCTTTTTCCGGGACGTCTTTGGGCAGTTGTCCGAGGAGGAACGAAGGCACCTCGAATTTGACCGTCAACGTGAAGGCGCCTTGGTCATCGACGACGCCGAGCGCCGAGGCTTCCTGCCAACGCGCATGCGCGCACAGGAACGCCGGCAGGAGGGCCGAGAGCCAGAGCACGAACAGACGCGTCATGCGGACTCACTAGGACTTCCGGCGGGCCCGTTCCAATCAAAAGCGCGCGGGACCGGTCAGGTTCACTTCTTCCCCTTGCCTTTGCCGCCTTTGGCGCCGCCTTTGCCGATGCTTCCGCCCGCATAGGCCGGCAGGTCTTTCTTGAGCGTGTCAAGGAGTCTGCCCAGCCTGATCGCCTGCTCAGGTTGGGCTTTCAGGAGGTCCCGCGTCTCTCCGATGTCGGCTTTGAGGTCGTAAAGGCTGCGTTGTCCGGCGTTCGTCTCGACCAGTTTCCAGTCGCCGTCGAAGAGGGCGATGTCGGAAGAGGCCACGAGGAAGGCCGGGCGCGCGAGCGGCTTGCCGCCGGCGATCGCGGGCCACTGGCTGACGCCGTCGATGCTCAGGCCGGCTGGCATCCGCAGCTCAGCGGCGGCGAAAAGGGTCGGGAAAAGGTCGATGACGGCGATGGGTTGGTCGAGTTTCACGCCGGCCGGGATACGCCTGGGCCAACGGACGATGGCCGGAGTGCGGATGCCGCCTTCGTCGACGGAGGCTTTGTAACCGCGCAGGGGTGCGTTCGATCCGGTCGGTCGCGGAGCGCCGTTGTCCGAGAAGAACACGACGACGGTGTTGTCGCGCAGGCCCTGCTCGTCGAGTGTGGCCAGGATGCGGCCGATGCCGATGTCGAGGCCTTCGACCACCGCGCCATAGAGGCCGTCGGACTTGTGTTTGGCGACCAGGTCTTCAGGGGCCGCAAGGTCGATGTGCGGCGCGTTGAAGGAGACCTGAAGGTAGAACGGCCGGGACTTGTCCCGGTCACGGATCTGTCGCGAAGCTTCGTCGGCGAAAAGGTATGTGGTGTAGCCCGGCTCGTCGATCGGTCGGCCGTCGCGTTGCCAGTCCGGCTTGCCGCGCTTGTCGGTGTGCCGGAGATAATCCACCTCGGCCCCCATGAAACCGTAAAAATGGTCGAAGCCCGCCGCCGAAGCAGGGTTCTGGCTGCCGAGATGCCATTTACCGATGAGCGACGTGGCGTACCCGGCCGATTTCAGGCTGGCCGGCAGCGTCGGCGTGGCTTTGGTGACGCCGGGCTGACCGGGCATGATGATGTTGACGATGCCGAGCCGGCGGGGAAGCAAGCCCGTCAGGAGTGCGGCGCGGGCAGGGCTGCAGACCGGGTAGCCGTAGAAGCGTTGAAGCTCGACGCCGTCCTTCGCCAGCTTGACGAGGTTCGGCGTGACCATCTTCGGATTACGCGTGCCGACGTCGTTCCAGCCCAGGTCGTCGGCGACGAGCACGAGGATGTTGGGCTTGACGGACTGCGCCGCGCCCTCCGGGACGGCCGAGACGAGCGACAAAAGCGCGAGAAGCAGGCGCATGGGCTTATTTCCCTTCGGGCGGCGGCCCCTTCTTGCCGTCGCCGCCCTTCGGGGCGCCCTTGCCCTTGCCTTTGCCGCCCTTGCCGCCGTCGCCGCCGGTCTTGGTCGCGTCGCAGACATCGACGTCACCCAGGACGGCGGTGCCGAGCGGACCATTGAAGCCGCCGACGATGTAAGGCCAGACGTTGCTCACGTGGTAGTGGTAGCCGAGGCCGTCATGGTCGTGGCCGTTGATCGAATCGAGCTTCTGAGGGGCGGAGCCGTCGGCTTCGGTCGGACCGCGGACCGGAAACCCGTCGAGGGCGAAACCGACGACCTTGCCCGACTGATCGCCGTCCATGACGGAAGGCGCCCGATGGTAGTGGTATTCGTGGCCGAAGCCCGTGTGGCCTCCCTTGGGGTCGAGCGGGGCGATGTTCTTGAAGGCCGTGATGCGGTCCACGGGTTCGGGCGGGAAGAAGCGGACGCCGTTGGTGCTGATGCCGAGCCCGGAACGGGGCGAGAACCTCGCCTGCCGGAGCGGCGTGGCCTTGGCGGATGCCTTCGGATGCTTCGGCAGGAAGATGGTGACGACCTGTTCGCTGGGCTGCAGCTCGATGATCGAGTTGGTGATGCCGTCCTTGGCGGCTTGTTCATAGGTCCAGCCGGCGAGTTCCTGGCGGGCGACCTTGTCGAACTCAGAGCGGTCCTTGGTGCGGTGCACCGTGCCGTCCGCGTCGAACATGTTCCAGCCACGCTTGTTGAGCAGCCGAAGGTAGTCGGCGTCGACCCGATACAGCTTCTTGTCGACGGTGTCCTCCCAGTAGCCGCCCTTGTCCTTGAGCGTGGCGGGAGCCCAGGGGCCCATCGCGTGGTCGAAGGGCAGGGAACGCACCACGATCTTATAGACCGTGGCCGTGGTGCCGTCGCTGAGGATGCCCTCAAGTTCCGTGATCGGCTTCACGAGCGCCCGCTTATCGAAGAGGGCGGGAAGGTCGACCGGAGCGGCGTGAAGTCCGATCGAGGAAAACAGGCACAGGGTGAGGGCTCGGCAGTTCATGGGTTCGTGCTTAGAACCCCGGCCGCGGTGTTATGTTACGCCCATCAATGGCTTGGCCTACTCTGAGCTGCCGTCGGTATCGTTCCGGTTACGCAGGGCGCGCGGATTCTTCAACGAGCCGGGCTCGAAGAACACCTTTTCCATGAACAGTCCGCGGGCGGGGGCCGTGGGGACTTCGGAAGTGATGACGCGCTCCTTGCGGTAGGCGACGAGCCGTTCCGGCGGCATCTTGCCTTCGCCGACGCGCAGCAGCCCGCCGACGAGCCGCCGGACCATCTTGTAGAGGAAGCCGCTGCCTTCGGCGATGATCGTGATCCGCTTGCCGCGACGGCGGACGTCCAGGCGACGGAGTTCTTTGACGGGATTCTCTTTCTCCATGCCTTGGCCGTGATTGGCGCCGAAGGCATAGAAGTCATGCTTGCCGAGCAGCAGCTTAGCCGCCTGTCGCATGAGTTTCACGTCGACGGTCTTGTTGCCCAGGCCGAGGCAGTAGCGGGCTTCCCAGGGCGGCGGATAGCCGTCGCAGATCTCGTAGCGGTAGCGTTTGCCGTTGGCGTGCCAGCGGCAATGGAAGCCGGGCGCCACGCGCTGCAGGCGCGTGACCAGCAGGCCGTTCTGTTCGCACGAGTTGATCGCGTGGACGAGATAACTGCAGGGGTGGGGCCAGAAGGCGTCGAAGTGAAAGCGCTGGCCGACGCTGTGGACGCCGGAGTCGGTGCGGCCGCTGCCATGGATGTCGATCGGGGTCTTCAGGATGCGCGAGAGGCGTTCCTCGAGCTCCCCTTCGATCGAAAGTCGTCCGTTCTGGACCTGCCATCCGATGTGGTCCGTGCCGTCGTAGGCGACGGTCGCGAGGAAGCGTTCGAGCTTCGGCGTGAAAGGTTTCTTCGGCTTGGAGGAAGGCATGTCAGGCGCCGATGCCCCGGCTGTTGAGAAAATCCTGGAGCAGCACCGCGGCGGCGCGCGAGTCGCGCTCGCCTGACCGGGCTTGCTGCCTGCGCTCGTGGGCCGACCGGGCTTTGCGCCCGCCGAGTTCGTCGGCGGCCTGGCTGGTCAGGGCCTCGTCCACTTTCTCGATCGGCAGGCCGAAACGGCGGGTGAGCTCGGCGGCGAAGGCGTCGACTTCGTCGCAACGCCGCGTGCGTTCGCCTTCGACGGAGAGGGGATAGCCCAGAACGAGCAGGGTGACCTTGAGCCGGACGATTTCCTGGCCGATCTGGGCGAAGCGGGCCTCGGCGTCTTCGGCGACCGCGGCGGGCAGGGGGAAGGCGAAGCCGAGTTCGTCGGCATGGCTGAGCCCGACCCGCCTGGAGCCATAATCGATGCCGAGGAAGACCTGTGCCACGAGGTCAAGTTGGGTGACTCCGGCCGATTATTCAATCCGACACGCAGGCGAGGCGGGTTTGACAGTCCGCAAGAGCGGCTTTCCACTGAGGCATGTCCGCGGACCCGCGTCTCTCCGACCACGAAAGGGCCTTGTATGCCCGGCAGATCCGTCTGCCGGGAGTAGGGGAGGCGGGTCAGCTGCGCCTGCGCGATGCCAAGGTGCTCATCCTCGGCGCGGGCGGGCTCGGTTCCCCGGTCGGGCTCTACCTCGCCGCCGCCGGCGTCGGCCATCTCGGCATCGCCGATCCCGACAAGGTCGAGGTCTCCAACCTCCATCGGCAGATCGTCCATGGCTTCGACACGCTGGGACTGCCGAAGACGATTTCCGCCGCCGAAGCCCTCGGCGAGATCAATCCCGGCCTGAAGGTGGCGCTCCATCCCGAGGGTTTTACCGTCGAGAACGCCGCCGCCTTGGTCGCCCGCTACGACCTCGTGGTCGATGGCACCGATAATTTCGCGACCCGGTTTCTGGCCGCCGACGCCTGCGTGCTCGGAGGTCGCCCGCTCGTGCACGGCAGCGTGCTCCGCGATTCCGGTCAGGTCGGGGTCTTCCTGCCGAAATCAGGTTGCTACCGCTGCCTCTACCCGGCCATCCCGGACGCGGCTTCGGTGCCCACCTGCGCGGATGCCGGGGTTTTCGGCGCCACCTGCGGAGTCATCGGATCTTGGATGGCCTCGGAAGTCATCGCCATCCTGCTGGGACGGCGTACCGCCCCCCGCCTTTTGCTCGTCGATGTCGCCGCGGGGAGTACCCGTCTTCTTGCCCTGTCCGCCGATCCGGCTTGTCCGGCCTGCGGAAAGGCTCCGTCGATTCGCTCCTTGGAAAAAACCGCCTACGCCCCGCCGGCTTGTCCGACCCCCTTTCCTATGTCCGCCGCCCCCCTAGAAATCACCGTCGAGGAAGCCAGCCGACTGCTGGCTGGCCCGACCCCGCCCGTGCTCATCGATGTCCGTGAGCCCGATGAATTCGCCGTCTGCCGGATCGAAGGCGCCCGGCTTGTCCCCATGAACACCGTGGCCGCGCGGCTGGCGGAGATTCCGCAGGACCGCCCCGTGCTGGTCCAGTGCCACCATGGAGGCCGGAGCATGAAGGTCACCCAGTTCCTCCGGGCCAAGGGCTTCGCCCAGGTCAGCAATCTCCAAGGCGGCATCGAAGCCTGGTCCCTGCGTGTCGACCCCAAGGTTCCTCGTTACTGAGGAGACAAGGCTTGCCGACCCCCGTCCGCCCTTCTTTTATCCCGGGACTATGAAGCGTTTTACGTTCCTGTTCGCACTTTCGGCCCTGGTCGTGGGTTGCACCTCCCGTATCCCCGCCGGTTTCCAGCCGCTCTCCTCCGGCAACGGCACTGGTTTCAACGGCGAAACCCTGGACTCCCGCCCGACGGGTTACGACGCCATGGCCAACGCCATTCGCAACGGCACAATCCCGCCTGAGGCCATCCTCGCCACCGTCTATTTCGAGTTCGACCGTTACAACGTCTCGGCGGCCGAACGCGGCAAGGTCGACGCCATCGCCGGACGCGCCAAGAACACCAAGCTCATCATCGCGGGTTACACCGACCACTTCGGCACCGAAGAATACAACCTGGGTCTTTCCGACCGTCGCGCCCAGTCCGTCCGCGATTACCTGGTCGGCCTCGGCGCGAACCAAGCCAACAGCGAGATCATGGCCCTTGGCTCGCAGCAGGCCGATAAATCCGCCGCCGGTCGCCAGTCGGGCGCCAAGGATCGCAAGGCCGTCATCGTCGACGTGAATTACGCCGGTCCCGTCACCTCGGGCGCCGGACGTCCCGCCGCCGTCGCTCCGGCGCCGGCCGCCAACGGCGCCGCGCCCGCTCCGGTCAGCGCCCTCTGAGTCCTGGCTGAGGACCATGCGAAGAGGCCCGCCGATCGGCGGGCCTTCTTCATCAGGTCCGAAGTCGCCGGCTCACGGGAGCGTCGCGAAGAGGTAAGCCAGCGTGCCGGCGGACAGCGTGCCGGCGACCAGCTTGGCCGTGAGCCTTGCCCGCTCGGAGCGATGCAACGCGCCCCACCGGCCCAGCACCCAGCAGGCCGTCGCGATGACGGCGAGGCCGAGCGAGGCGTCGCGCACCCACGCTGCGTCCTCCACCAGGGCGTTGAGCACCCAGAGCAGGTAGAGGGCGTAGGCGAACAATGGGAAGGACATGCCCTGCTTGAGGGATTCCATCCATTCTCCCGGGCGGGGCAGCATCGCAGCCAGACGCGGGAAGGCTGACAACAAAAGGTAGGGCAGGGCCATGCCTGCGCCGATCACGGTGAAGAACAGCAGCGTCTCGGCGGTCGAGCGGTCCTTGTCCAGCGCGAAGCCGAGCGCGGCGCCCAGGCCCGGGGCGGTGCAGGGCGTGGCGACCACCGTCGCGAGCACGCCGGAGAGGAACGTCGCGACGCGGCCGTCGCCTTCCCCGGCGGAGACGCCGCCGAGGCCGACGCCGATCTCGAAGACGCCGGCGAGGGAGAGGCCGAGGACGACCATCAGCACGCAGGTCCCGAGCACGAAGCCCGGAGACTGCATCTGGAATCCCCAGCCGACCGAGGATCCGCCGGACTTGAGTCCGATGATGAGCAAGGCGAGCACGAGGAAGCTGGCGATCACGCCGGCGGAATAGAGCAGCCCGTTGAGGACGACCGTGGAGCGCGCGGCACCGGCTTCCTTCGCGAAGCCGAGCACCTTGAGGCCGATCATCGGGAAGACGCAGGGCATCAGGTTGAGCAGGATGCCGCCGCCGAACGCGAGCATCAGCCAGAAGGCGAAAGAGTGGGTGATCTGCTCCGCTTGGTAGGCCTGGCCGGCGAGGACCGCGGCCAAGGCCGCTTTCACTTCGGTGCCGGTGAGCGCCTCCGAGAGCACCGCCGGAGGCTGGCCGGCCCTCAGGAAGACGTTCAAGGGGATGCCGGTACGGCCGTATTTGCCGAGTTCTTCGGCGATGGCCGCGTCTTTCTTCGTCCAGTCGGCCTTGAGGAGCACGACGCCGGCGGAGGCCAGCGCCTGGGCGACGTCGCCCTGGGCGTACACTCGCTTGTTGACCTGGCAGGTGGCGCACCATCGGGCGGTGAAGTCGACGTAGACGACCTTGCCGGCGGCGAGGGCCTGCGCCTGGGCTTCCGGCGACCAAGGTTGCCATTCGCCGGTGGTCTTCGTCGGGGTGGCCGTCGGACCGGGCGCGGCTTTGGCCGGCGCGCCGCCGAGCACCGCCTTGATGTCCACGAAGCCGCCGTCGGCCGCCCGCGTGGTGAAGATCAGCTCGCCGGAATCCAGCTTCTCCGTGGCGTCCGCCAGTTCGAAGACGACGTTGCCGCCGGCCTGCTTCTGCTTGGCCGTCGCGGTCGGGGCGACGAAGCCACGCTCCGGGAACCAGGTCTGGGGGAGTTTCTCACCCGCCGGGACGGCGACCGTGAGCAACTTGCCGTCGCTCGTCGCGGTCGTCGTCAGGCGAGGGCGGAGCGCCGGGTAGAGCTTCGGGTCGTATTTGTAGGCGACGTTGCCGGCGCCCACCTGCAAGGTGAGCTCGACCTGTTTGTCGTGCGGCCAGCAGCCGGAGTCGTCGCATTCCAGCCATTCCGCTTTGCCTTTGAAGGTCAGGGCGCCTTTGGCGCCGGCGGGGACGGCGACTTCCATGAGCAGCAGGGTCTCGTCCTCGTAGACGAAGTTATAGACGCCCGACTGATCGAGCATCTTGGGACCGGGCCAGACGAAATCGCCGACGGTGGTGCCGGACTTCTCCTGCCACTCGACCGTGGGGGACTGGCCGGCGTCGCCGGGGTTCTTCCAATAGATATGGAAGTGAGGGTCGCACCGGAAGCGCATCGCGATCAGCGCCTTCTCGCCCGGACGGATGTCCGGGGTCAGGTTGACCAGGTCGACCTTGGTGCGGACGGCGGCCGCGAGGTCGCCAAGCAGGCTGAGGAACGAGAGCAGGCCGAGGGCGAGGAGTCTCATGCGACTACCTTGGCCGCAAAGCCGGCCGGAAGCAAGGCGACGCACGTCCCTCAGCCGACCACGTGACAGGGCAGCAGGGCCGCGTCGCTCATCCCGTGGATGATCTTCTTATCCGCCGGACAGAAGGTCGCGAGGATGCCCGAAAGCTCGACCGAATCGCCGTCGACGAAGAAGTAAGGACACAGCCGGACCCGGCCGTCGGCCGGCGCCACGGAGCCGTCGTCGGCATACACGGGGTGGCTCAGGCGAGACGGCTTATGGTAGGCCTGCATCACATGGAAGGTCTCGTTCTCGGGGTTGAGCGCGTTCTCGATGGCCTCGAGCCATTCGTCGCGCGAGACGTCGCTGCCCAGGGTCACGCTGCGGGCCCCCCAGGCGGTCTCATGGAAGCCGCTGGCCTTGATGATCAGGTTGCGCTCGCGCTGGGAGGCTTCGGCGAGTTCGGTCCATTCGCGGATCGGCCGGCCCGAGAAACCCGGGGCGTGGAGGACGGCCGTCGGCGGGAGCTCGGTCTTCTCCATGATCCAGGTCTGCGGGACGATGCGGAACAAGGCCTCGTGGTGGTCTTCGGGCAGGTTCTCCTTCCAGAACTCGGCGAGCTGCGGGTGATGGAGCAGGGCGAGGCCGAGCTTCTCCTCCTGGAACGCCTTCATCGGCGGCGTCAGCGTCAGCGTGCCGGCCTCGACCGCGTTGAAGATGCCGTCGGCGCCCTTGACGTTGGCGAGGTCGAACAGCTCGAAGAAGCGGTAGAGGATGTCGACCCGCCGCGGCGCGCCGTCGACCGGGACGTAGGAGCCGTCGCCCATCTGCATGACCTGGGAGGGTTCGACGACGTGCACGTCGTGGCCGAGCGCGCGCAGTTTCTCGCCCAGCCATTCGAATTCAGGACGGTAGGTCGAGCCTTCCTCGCTGACGACGATGGCGACCAGCGGGAATTTCTCCTTCGGGGTCAGCCGGCCCAGCGCAGCCATGAAGCGGTCAGGCATGCCGGTGCGACCGATCACGCCGGGGTAATCCTCGGCGTAGACTTCGTTGAGGTAGGCCGTGAGGCCGACGCCGCCGGGGACGCTGTCCAGTTCCGTCATCGTGAAGCCCTGCTCCGTGATGAGGAGGTCGGGACGGAGCACCACCGGGCACTGGGCCTTCACGGCGCGGTGCCGGCCGTGCGCCACGAGGCCGGCGGGTTTGTAGCGGTCGAGGTATTCGGCGACCCAGGGCGCGTGGACCTCGCGGTTACGCAGGATCTTCTTGCCTGAGAACGACCGGACATAGAGACGCTCGAGGGCGCGATGGTAGCTGAGGCAGGCCGCGCCGATTCGTCTGAGCTCGCGCACCTGCGCTTCGGCGAGGGGCCAAGGCTCCGGCGAAAGCTTCCAGATCTTCTCCGCGAAGAGCGGGGTCTCGAGGAGCTTCTGGCGGAGGACGTCCCGGCTGGGCATGGGGCGACGGGAGGACTCAGTCCTCGATCTTGATGTCCTTGTTGCGCGTGCGCGGGCCGCCGGCGCGCAGCCAGCCGTTGATGAAGGCGTCGATGTCGCCGTCCATGACCGCCTGGATGTTGCCCGTCTCGACGCCCGTGCGGAGATCCT
>SYID01000058.1 GCA_005798925.1 Verrucomicrobiota bacterium | reverse complement strand
GGCAGGTCGCAGCAGACGCAGTGGTAGGTGCCGGTCTTCTTGTTGTCGAGCAGGGTGCCGCAGAACGGACGTTCGGTGCCCTTGGCGCGCGTGACGAAATACTGGTCCGGCGTGAGCATGGCGGCCCATTCGGCGTCGGTCTTCACGACCTTGTCGACGAGCACGGGCTTGCCGACGCCGCCCTTGCCGTCGTCGAGCGTGACGAGCACTTGGGGGACCTTGGCCTTGGGAGCGGATTCTTTCATGGGTTGGGAAGTCTGGGCGGGCCTGGCGGCGGGCTTGTTCTCGGCGTCGGCCGAACAGGCGGCCACGAGGATGGCGAACGCGAGGAAGGGCAGGCGGAGGGCGGGGAGCATGGTCTTAGCTGAAGGATTTGCCGCAGCCGCAGGTGCTGGTGGCGTTGGGGTTGCGGACCTCGAAGCCCTTGCCGTGCAGTCCGTCGTCGAAGTGCACGGTGGAGCCGTCGAGGTAGGCGTGGCTGGTCGGGTCGATGAGGATCTTGAGGCCCTGGCTCTCGAACTCGAGGTCGCCGTCCTTTCGCACGTCGAACGCCATGCCGTATTCGAAGCCGGAACAGCCGCCGGTCTCCACGAGGACGCGGAGGACGGACTCGGGGTTGGCCTGGGCTTTCTGCAGGGCCTTGATCTGGGCGGCGGCGGCTTCGGTGAGGTTGATCATGCCTATCAGTTTAGGGGCAAACGGCGGGAGTCAAGGGGCGGTCGCCGTCCGGCGATGGCTAGGGCAGGGCCTCATGCCCGAGGGGTCGCTTTGGCTTGTTTCAAAGGGTCGGCCGCTTAGGGTGGTGTTCTTCCCATCGCATGCGTCTCCTCAAAGTCCTGGCCTTGTCCGTCCTGCTGACCTTCGTCTTCAACGCGTTGCTGATCCTGATCGGGGCGCTGGTCGGCTGGGACTCCGGCGTGCTCGCGCCGGATGCCCTGTCGGGCGCCAAGCTTTTCGAGTCGACCGGTGCGGACTGGTTCTGGGTCTTCCTCCTGTGGGGGCTGGCCTTGCTTCAGTCCTGCCTGCTCCTGCTGCCGCTCCCGGTGGCGTCTTCTCCCGGGGAGAAAGTCCCGCTCGGACCACGCGTGCTGGCGGCCGCCTTCCTCGGCGGACTTTTCCTCGCCATCCCTTTGTTCGCGGCGATCGACCTCTTCCTGCTGTCGGATCGGCCGGCCGATGCCCAAGGATATAATCCTCAGCCGCTGTATGCCGCGGTGCTCGTCGTCTGGGTGCTTTCCTGGCTGATCTGGACCCCCGTCCTGCTGCGCCGCTCCCGCGGTCAGGCCGACGCGGTGGAACGCTTCGTGGGTAAGAATATCGCGGGCTCTGCCGTCGGCCTGGCCCTCTGCCTGCCTTGGTATTTCGTGCTGCGCCGCAAGCATTCCTGCTATTGCGGCCTCGGTTCGTTCCTCGCCCTGGTGCTCGGCCTCTGGTCCCTGCTCGTCGTCGGCGGGCCGCTGCTTTTCGTCCTGGCGCGGGACCGACGGATCCGCGCTTCCCTGCGGGCGGGCTGAGCTCAGAGCGCGCAGCCTTGCTGCGTCTCGCGCGTCGGGCGGGCGATGAGACCGCGGTGCGGTTCGTCGGGATAAGTTTCGCCGGCCCGCGCTCCCAGCAGGTGCGCGTCGCAGCACTTCAGCAGGTCGGACAGGTTCTCCGTCCGGCGCATGTCGTGGAGGAACTTGCCTTCGGTGTCCACGGCGAGGCCGATGAAGTTCAGGAATTTCTTGAGCCGTCCGGCCTGCTTCTCCGTCGCCTTCGCGGCGTCGCAGCATTCGTCGGCGAGCTCCTGGACATAAGTACGCACGTCGGCCAGCGTAGGCTGGAACGGCGTCAGGCCCTGCTGGACCTCGCGCCACTGGCGGAAGACCCACGGGTTCCGGATGGCGTGCCGGCCCATCATCATGCCGTAAGCCTTGGTCTCGGCCAGCAGGCGCTGGGCCTTGGCGGCCGAGGTGACGTCGCCGTTGGCGATGACGGGGCAGGGGACGGACGCCACGGCCTTGGCGATGGCGGCGTAATCCACTTCCGACCAGTAGAGGCCTTTGACGGTGCGGCCGTGCACGGTGAGGAGGTCGACCTCATGCTTGGCGACGACCGCGAGGATCTCGTCGAACCGCTCCTGGCCGTCGAAGCCGATGCGCATCTTGACGGTGAAGAGTCCGGGGATCTCCTGGCGCATGGCGCCGAGGAGCTCGTCGATCTTGGCCGGGTCGCGGAGGAGGCCGCCGCCGACGTTCTTGCGGTAGACCTTGGGCGCGGGGCAGCCCATGTTGAGGTCGATGCCGGCGACGGGCAGCTTCCGCAGCTCGCGGATGGTCCGCAGCATGTGCGGGGTGTCCTCGCCGATGAGCTGCGCGAAGACCGGCCGGCCGGTGCCGTGGTTCAGCACGGAGTCGACGATGTGCTTCTCGGGCGTCGAGCTCTCGTGGACGCGGAAATATTCGGTCACGAACCAGTCCGGCGCGCCGCGTCGGCCGATGACGCGCATGAAGCCGGTCGTGGTCACGTCCTGCATCGGCGCGAGCACCGAAGGACGCGTGCCGGCGACGACGGGGGCTGGCAGGGCTCCGCTCACGCCTGCTTGCGCAGGCGCGCGAGCATCTCCGCCATGTCGTCGCAGAGGTCCAGGACGGCCTTGGCGACGAAGACCGGGCGCTTGGCCTTCACGGCCAGCACGAGGGCGTCGCTGGGACGGGCGTCGACTTCGGCGACCTTCCGGGCGACGGGGCCGTCCTGGCCGAGCAGGATGCGGGCGAAGAAGACGCCGTCCTTGACGTCGACGATCGCGACATGGACCACCGCGGCGTCGAGGCCGAGCAGGAGATGGAGCATGAGGTCGTGAGACTGGGGGCGGTCCGGGATGCGTCCGTCCAAGGCGCCCTGCAAGGCTTCGCCGACGGAGGGGTCGACCTGGATGACCATGGTCTTGAGGGCGGTGAGGAGGAACACGGCGGTCCCTCCCTTGACGGGGATGACCTCGATGCCGGTGACGGGCACTGCCTCCAACTTGCTCATGCCGCAAGGTGGGCCCGCCGCGGCCTCCCCGCAAGCCCTCGCTGCTTCCGACCGTAGGGACGCCTTGAAATCGGGCCCCGTTCCCGCAGGATGAAGGCGTGCATCCCTTCCTCGCCGACGATTTCCTTTTCGACTGGAGCAACCTGAGGCCCGAACACGTCGAGCCGGATATCCGCGAGGCCCTGCGCCGCGCCCGCGCCAACGTCGACGCGTTCAAGCAGACGAAGGGGGCCGACCTGACCTACGCCAAGGTGCTCCTCGGCTTCGAGGCCACGACCAAGGAACTGTCCCGGGCCTGGGGCCTGGTCTCGCACCTGGATTCGGTCCTCAACTCCCCCGAGCTCCGCAAGGCCTACAACGCGATGATGCCCGAGGTCACCGCGTTCTTCACCTCGCTGACGCTCGACCCGGAACTCTGGGCGGTCTTCAAGGCGTACGCGGTGACCGCCGACGCGCAGGCGCTCACCGGCGTCCGCCGCCGCTTCCTGGAGGAGACGATCGCCGACTTCGAAGAGAACGGCGCCGACCTGCCGGCGGAAGGGAAGGCCCGCCTGGCGAAGCTCAACGCCGAGCTCGCGGAGAAGACGCAGAAGTATTCGGAGAACGTCCTCGATTCCACCAATGCCTGGGAACTCTTCATCGAGGACGAGAAGCGTCTCGCGGGCCTGCCCGCCAGCGCGCTGGCCGCGGCGAAGCAGTCCGCGACCGCCAAGGGCAGGCCGGAGGCCTGGCGCTTCACGCTGCAGTCCCCCTCGGTCTTCCCGGTGCTGCAATACGCCGACGACGAAGACCTCCGCCGCCAGTGCTGGGAAGGCCTCGGCCAGGTCGGCCTGAAGTCGCCATGGGACAACACCGCGCTCGTCAGCGAGATCCTCGCGCTCCGTCACGAGAAGGCCCGCCTCCTCGGCAAGCAGCACTTCGCCGATTTCACCACGGCCCGCCGGATGGCCCGCACGGGGCAGGCGGCCCTGAAGTTCATCGAGGACATCGGCCGGCGCATCCGCCCGAAGTTCCAGGCCGAAGGCGTCGAGCTCGAGCGCTACCGCGCCGCCAAGGCCGGCGACGCGCTGCGTTCGCTGCACCCGTGGGAGTTCGGCTACTGGTCCGAGAAGATGCG
>SYID01000004.1 GCA_005798925.1 Verrucomicrobiota bacterium | reverse complement strand
GGCTCCAGCCCGGCGGTCTGTTCCGGGTGCGGACTCGAGGTGAAGACCTTTCCGAGTCCGTATCGCGCCCGCACCATGGCCGGGGCGTTCACCATGACGCCGACCGGGGTGTCGGTCTCCGCGAGCTCGGTGCGGAAGGCGATGAGGGTCTCGAATTCCGGCAGATCCTTGCGGACGTCAGCCTTGATGATGGGGCCGTTGGAATAGCGGATGCCGCGGTCCGAAAGTTTTTCGCCGAAGACCTCGCCTTCGATCTTCACCTCGCCCTGCCCTCGTCGCCACTTGGACGAGACGGTCTTGGCGTTCAGGACGCCCACGCCCCATTCGAAACCGCTGCAGGCCAGATACGCTCCGGCGCAGATGCCGACATAACCGCCGCCATTGCGCACGAAATCCCGGACTTCCTCGCGGCCTTTCTCGCCGAGGCCGGCCGCCTCCGCGCTGCCGCTGCCCCCGGTGAATACGACGAGGTCGTAGCCCTTGAGTCCGCCTGCGGCGATATCCGCCCCCTTCAGACGGGTGAGCTTGATGTCTGCGGTGCGGCCCGCGATGTCGGTCACGCACGGGATGCCTTTGCCGGTCGCGCCCTTGTCGTCGTAAACGGCGACCTTGATGATGGGTAGCTCCGCGGCGCCTAAGCCGAGCGCCAGCAGTAATAGCAGGAGCAGATTGAGCAGGGGTTTCATCGTAAGGGATGCTGCCGGTCGGCGAGCGGCAGAGAGACCTTCTTGCCACCGGCGGCGAACGACGCGAAGACACCCAGAGTCAGCTCGACGGTCTCCCGGCCGGCTTCCGGACCGCACAGAGGCACGCGCTTCTCCGCGATGGCCGCCACCAGGTCGAGCACCGCGCCATGGTGGCCGCCATTCACGAGTTTGATGTCCTTGATGGGCTCGGGCTTGCCGATGCCCCCAGTGGTGATCGGGGTCTTCTTTCCATCGCGCTCCAGGATGGCCAGCGGTTCTTCGTCGACCTGGAGGGAGATGACGCCCTTGGAACCGATCAAGCGCGCCCCGAACGGCGTGCCTTTGGACCAGCTGCCTTTCTTGGAATCGAAATAAAGCGGGATGCCGCTCTTGGTCTCGTAACGCGCATGGACTTCGTCCCCGACGATGAGCCCGACGCCTTCGTCGCCGGGACGGATATCCGCCTTGGTCGCCGGACGGCCTTCGACGAGGATGGTGGCTTCGCAGGAGATGGCCGGACCGGTGAAGAGGGTCGCGAGGTTGAACCCGTGTCCGCCCAGGACCCAGAGGTCGAGTCCGCCTCCCCGATGGTCCTGCTTGCCGCGTACGCGCACTTCCTTGAGCTCGCCGATCTCGCCGGCGGCGACCAGCTGCTTCACCACGTCCAGGACGGGATGGTAGCGATTCCGATGGGCGATGGCGAGCCGCACGCCCTTCTCGGCGCAGAGCCGCACGATCTCGTCGGCCTCGGCCAACGTGCGGACGAACGGTTTCTCGACATAGATGCCCTTCACGCCCGCTTCGATCGCGGCGACGATCATGTCGCGGTGCTCATGGATATGCCGCGGGCAGATCGCCGCGATATCCGGCTTGGCCTCCGCCAGCATGGTCCGGTAGTCGGCGTAGGCCTTCACCCCGCCCAACTTTTTGGCCTCCTCGGCCAGACCCTTGGGGTCGGCGTCGGCGACGGCGATGATCCTGGTCTGCGGGATCTTCAGCCAGACGGTGTCCTCCCCGTGGCCGTAATTGCCTTGGCCGGTATGACCGATGACCCCGACGGTCAGCGGACGCTCCGCCGTCTGGGCCGCCAAGGAGGCGAGAGACAGGACCATAGCGACAAGGAAGACGCGACGTTTCATGGGGTGCTTCTTTGCTGTCGTTTATCAATAATCTAGCAATCCGATAAGGCGGGTGTTGTCCTACGCCTACCCCGATGCGCTTCTCAGCCCTCGTCTCCTGCCTGGTCTCGGCCGTCTCGGCCTGGGCCGTCAACGTCGCCGACTATCCCGACCTGCAGGCCGCCCTCGACGCCCACCCGGGCAAGGTGCTGACCCTGCCCGCCGGCGACTACCCGATCTCACGCAAGCTGGTCCTCCGCGGCGATGGCGCCGGCCTCAGCGGCCCGGGCCGCATCATCCAAAGCAACCCCGACGAACCGATCGTCGAGATCGAGGGATTGAAGGACGTGCTCCTGCGCGACGTGACGCTCACCCGAGCCCCGGGCAAGACGGTGGCCGGTAAGTCCGGTCTGCTGGCCCTCCGCTGCGCCTACCTGCGCGTCGACCAGGTCCGCATCCTCGACAACCAATCGGCTACCGGCGCGCTAGCCCTTCGCGAATGCCGCTTCGCCCGCATCACGGGCTGCCTCGTCCGTAATTACATGCGGATCTCCGTCGATGACCGCACCCGGAGCCCGGAATGGGGCTACGCCTTCAATTGTACCGACGGCACGGGCATCCAGGTCACCGCCAGCCAGGGGACGCTCATCGAAGGCAATACGGTCATCGAGGAGGTTTTCCGGCCGACGAAGGAGACGAAGGAGAAGCATCAGCTCGGAGTCTGGACGAAGAAGAATCCGACGAAGGGCACCTTCCT
>SYID01000057.1 GCA_005798925.1 Verrucomicrobiota bacterium | reverse complement strand
GTTGGTGCGGGTGCGCTGGCCGCGGACCGGGAGGCCGCGGAAGTGGCGGAGTCCGCGGTAGCACTTGATCGCCTGGAGGCGCTTCAGGTTCTGCGCGACGTCGCGGCGGAGGTCGCCTTCGCACTTGTAGCCCATGCGCACGATGTACTCGACGATCTTGTTCAGCTGCTCTTCGGAGAGGTTCTGGGCGCGCATGGCCGGGTCGAAGCCGAGCGCCTCGCAGATCTCCGTGGCGCGGCGCGGGCCGATGCCGTAGATGTAGCGGAGAGAGATCTCTACTTTCTTGTTGTTGGGAATGTCTACGCCGAGGATTCGAGGCATGGTGTCCGTGCTGTTTGGAAGGTGGGAAAGAGGTCGGAACTTGAAGGTTCTGGTGGGATTGGAAAGCAAAAAATGCGGTTTAAACGAGGGTCAGGATTTCAGGGCCGCTTTCGGTCACCAAAACGGTGTGTTCGAAATGAGCGGAGGGCTTGCCGTCGGCGGTCCGGGCGGTCCAGCCATCGGCGGCCATGACGACCTTGTGGCTACCAAGATTAACCATAGGCTCAATGGCTAAAGCCATGCCAGGCAATAGTTTAGGTCCAGTTCCCGCCTTGCCGTAATTTGGAATCTGGGGTTCCTCATGCATTTTTCGCCCGACACCATGACCGACGAAGTCACGGACGACACCATACCCCCCGGGCAGAAGGGCCTCCTGGATGGCGGCGGAGATGTCCCCTACCCTGTTGCCCGGCTTGGCCGCGGCGATGCCTGCCAGAAGGGCTTTCTCGGTATCGAGGCAGAGCTGGCGGGCGCGCGGATCGACGGCGCCCACCATCACGGTCCGGGCGTTGTCGCCGATGAAGCCGTCGCGGCGGACGACCACGTCGAGCGAGACCAGGTCGCCTTCGCGGACGATCCGGTCCGGGGCGCCGATACCATGGACGATCTCGTCGTTGAGGGAGACGCAGACGTAGCCAGGGTAGCTCAGCCTCCCGACGACATAGCCGTGGCAGGCGCTCTCGCATCCGTGGCGGACCATCAGCCCGCGGGCGGCCGAATCGAGGCCGGCGGTGGAGATGCCGGGGACGACCAAGGTCGCGAGGTCATGCAGGACGCGCGCGGCGGCGGCGCACGCCGCCCGCATGCGACCGACGTCCTCTGCCGACTTCAAATCGATCATCCCGGCGGAGGCTTAGCTGGCGAACGCGCCCCAATGATTCAGACCCCAGGCGACCAGGCCGAGCACGAAGAGGAACAGGCAGGTCTTCTCGAGGGAACCGAGGGCGGAGGTCTCGTCGGCGCGGAGGCTGGCGGCGGGCACGGGGACGCCGCCGATACGCCCCTTCTTCAGGAAGCCTTCGTAGTTGCGCTGCAGGAGGTAGGTCTCGACCTGACGCATGGTGTCCAGCATGACGCCGACCGTGATCAGGCCGCCGGTGCCGCCGAGGAAGGTGGCCAGGCGCATCGGGAAACTGAGCTGGATGATGAAGAGATCGGGCATCAGCGCGATGATCAGGAGGAAGAGCGAGCCGGCCAGCGTCAGGCGGGTCATCACGAAATCCAGGAACTGGGCGGTGTGCTCGCCCGGACGGACGCCGAGGATGTAGCCGTTGTTCTTCTTGAGGTCGTCGGCGATCTGGACCGGACGGAACATGATCGAGATCCAGAAGTAGCTGAAGCCGAAGATCAGGACCGAGTAGAGCGTGTAGTAGAAACCGTTGTTGCGGGAGAAGAAGTCGGCCCAGTCGCGGAGGAAGGCGAGCGTCGGGAAGTAGGTGCTCAGCGGATTGAGCAGCATGGGCGGGAAGCTCATGATGGCTCCGGCGAAGATGACGGGCATCACGCCCGCGTAGTTCACCTTGAGCGGGAGGTAGTTCGTCTGCGCGCCGTACATCTTCCGGCCCACCATGCGCTGGGCGTACTGGATCGGGATCTTGCGGACGGCCTGGTTGATGGCGACCATCGCGGCGGTGACGGCGACGAAGAGCAGGATCATGCCGGCGGCCTTCTCCCAGCCGTGGGAGTTCGCGGCGGCGGCGCCGATCTTGCCGCCGAAGGTCATGTCCACGAAGGAGGTGAGCGCGCCGGGGATGTCGGCCAGGATGCCGACGGTGATCAGCACCGAAGTGCCGTTGCCGATGCCGCGCTGCGTGATCTGCTCGCCGAGCCAGAGCATCACGATGGAACCGGAAGTCAGCAGGCAGACGCCGAGACAGACGAAGAGCGTCTTGCTCTGCATGACCACGATCGTGCCGGTGAAATTGCCGAGGCCGAGGGCCTGGCCGACCTGCTGGGGATTGCAGAAGGCGCCGAGCAGCAGCGCGGACTGGACGACGGCGATCAGGATGGTGAGGTAGCGTGAATACTGGGCGACCTTCTGGCGGCCGACCTCGCCTTCCTGCTGCAGGCGGGCGATCGAGGGCACGACCGCCGACATCAGCTGCATGATGATCGAGGCGCTGATGTAAGGCATGATGCCCAGCGAGAAGACCGCCCCCTTGAGGAGCGCGCCGCCCGTGAACATGTTGTACATCGCGACCACCCCGCCCGACGACTTGTCGGCCATGGAGTGGTAATAATCCATGATGTCCTTCGGGTCGATGCCCGGCAACGGGATGTTCGCCCCGATGCGCGCCACGAAGACGAGCGCCACCGTGGCGACCAAGCGGGCCCTGAGCTCAGGGATCCTCCAGCAGTTGGCGAAGGCCGAGAACATCAGGGACGAAGGCAGGGGCCGGGCTTACTCGGCGGAGGCCGACTTCTTGGCTTCGATCAGGACGGCCTTGCCGCCGGCCTTCTCGATCTTGGCCTTGGCTTCCTTGGAGAAACGGTGGGCCTTGACGGTGACGGCGCGGTTGAGCTCGCCGGTGCCGAGGATCTTGAGAAGCGGGGCGGCCTTGCGGAGCACGCCGGCGGCGACGAGTTCCTCCAGGCCGAAGGTCTTGCCTTCGAGCTCCTGGAAGTCGCGGACGTTGAGCACGGCGTAGTCGACGCGGTTGACGTTCTTGAAGCCGCGGTGAGGCAGGCGACGGTAGAGAGGCATCTGGCCGCCTTCGAAGCCGGGGCGATGACCGCCGCCGGAACGGGCCTTCATGCCCTTGTGGCCGCGGCCGGAAGTCTTGCCGTGACCGGTGCCGCGACCGCGGCCGAGGACCTTGTGGCGGTGAGTGGAGCCCTTGATCTTGGGCAGAGAGTCGAGTTTCATGTCTGTGTGGTCCGCTTAGGCGCGGAGAGCCTTGATTTGTTCGAGGGTGCGGAGCTTAGACAGCCCGTCCAAGGTGGCCTTCACGATCGCCTGCGGGTTGTTCGAACCCATGGACTTCGAGAGGACATCCTTGTAGCCGGCGACTTCCAGGACGGCGCGCACGCCGCCGCCGGCGATGAGGCCGGTACCGGGGGCGGCCGGGCGGAGCATCACGACGCCGCCGTCGGCATGGCCGATGACTTCGTGCGGGATGGTATTGCCGCGGAGATTGACGCGGACGAGGGCGCGGTGGGCGCGGTCGGTGCCCTTGCGGATCGCATCGGGGACTTCCTTGGCCTTGCCGTAACCCACGCCGACGCGTCCCTTGCCGTCACCGGCCACGACGAGCGCGGCGAAG
>SYID01000056.1 GCA_005798925.1 Verrucomicrobiota bacterium | reverse complement strand
GCCCGTCACCTCGCCCCCGCCGGCGTCGGCCGGGAGCTTGACCCCGGCGGCGGGGGTGCCGGCCGCGGCCGGGGTCCCTTTGGGCACGGTGACCGTGATGGCGATGGCCGGGTCCGGGACGCCGATGGCCTTGAGCGCGGCCTCGATGTCGGCGTAAAGCTTCTTGGGCACCTCGGGGTCGGCGCTGGTCACGGCGAGCCCCACGCTCACTTTGCCGTCGAGGGCGACCTCGATGCCTTTCACCAGCCCGAAGGACACGATGTCCCGGCTGTAGCCGGGGTAGCGGACCTGGCCGAGGGCTTGCTGGACGGAATCCTTGTCGGGCGGCATCACCGGGATTGAACTCCCCGCGGGGATGAGGTCAAACTGCTAACCTCCTAATCCCCTTCATCGATGCGTCTCCTCGTCCTCCTCGCCGCCTTCCTCGTCGCGCCGCTCTTCGGTCAGGGCAACGTCGTCATCAACGAGGACATCAACGCGCTCGCCGCCAAGGGCATCGTCTCGGTCGCGGTGCTCTCCGACGATCCGGCGCTCGGCGCCATGGTCCAGTTCGCCCTGTCCGCGCACGGCGCGATCCAGGTCTCGCCGAATTCTCCCGTCAAGGTGCGCATCGGGCGCACCGCGCTCGCCGCCGTGGTGGCGTGCGACCACCCTTCCTGCGCTTTCACCACCAACGTCGAGGGCCGCGACGAGGATCAGCTCGTGCTCAGGGTCGCCGACGCCGCGCTCGTCGGCCTCGGCCGGCGCTGGCAGCTCAAGCCGCTCTACGCCGACACCAAGGTCGCGTTCGTCTCGCGCTACACCGGACACGCCGAGATCTACGTCACCAACCTCGCGCGCTCGAAGACGATGCGCCTGACGAACTACCGCAACACCTCGATCGGCCCGCGCTGGTCGGCTGACGGCTCACGCGTCTTCTTCATCTCGTCCTTCCGCTCCAGCTGGCCCGAGATCTTCTCGACCAACGGCATCGGCGAGGCCTCGAAGGTGATCGTCAACGCGCGCGGCGCCCTCGGCGCCGCCAGCAGCGGCCCGGACGGCCGCATCGCCTTCGCCTCGTCGAACAAGGAGACGATGGACATCTACGTCGCGGGCCCGCAGGGCCAGTCGCCGACCCGCGTCATCAGGGCGCCCAGCAAGCAGTGGGTGAACACGGATCCTTCGTGGTCGCCGGACGGTTCCCGTTTCGCGCTCACCGGCGGCCCGACCGGCAGCCCCGGCATCTATCTCGCGAGCACCACCGGCGGCCCGCTCCGGCTGGTCTCGACCGGCTATGGCTACTGCACCGAGCCGCGCTGGAACCCCGTCTTCCCCGACCAGCTGGTCTTCACCTTCCAGTCCGGCGCGCTGCGCCTCGGCCTCATCGACCTCGCGTCCGGGACGGTCAAGGCGATCGAGACCAGGAGCCCGGCCCCGCTGGCGCATGCGTCCTGGTGCGCCGACGGACGCCACCTCGTGGCCGCGCAAGGCGAGTGGCTGGCGGTCGTCGACAGCGTCACCGGCAAGGTCACGCGCCTCACGCCCGCTAACCTCGGATACTGTTCCGAGCCGGACTGCTGGACCCGTCGTTAGCGCCCCGCTTCGGGCCCGTCGCCTCCCCCGCGAGGCCGCCCCTGCGGGCCGGGCGGCCGGATCCCCGGTGCCTTGCGATACCTTTTGCCAAAAGAGGACCGACCCGCTTTGCTTCAGGCTGTCCGATGGGCAACCCAGGCATCAATCAATCGCAGAAGCAGGTGCAAGGCCTCGTGCTCACGCCCCAGCTCCGTCAGTCGCTGCGCATCCTCCAGGTGCCCGCGGCCGAGCTGCTGAGGGAGATTTCCTCGGAACTGGCGGCCAATCCCCTGCTCGAGGAAGTCGAGCCGACCTCCCCGGAGGGTCTCGAAGCCCCGGTCCTGCCGGAGGAGCCGGACGACGACGGCCCGCGCGAACTGTCCCTCGGCGACGACGATTTCGACGCCCTGCGGCGGATGAAGGAAGATTGGGACGAAAGCTACTACGAGGAGATCCGCTCGCAGGGCTACACCCAGGAGGACGAAGAGCGGCGCCGGCACATGCTCGAATCCGCGACGGGCGAGGCCTCGCTGTCCGAGCACCTCGCCGACCAGGCCCGCACCGCCTCCGACGATCCCGCGGTCCAGGAGGCCCTGAAGCTCCTCATCGCCTCGCTCGACGAGCGCGGCTTCGTCGAGGAAGACCTTTCGTCCATCGCCCTGCGCTCAGGTCAGCCTTACGAGGCCGTGATGACGGCGCACACGCTGCTGATGGCCTTCGATCCGCCCGGCATCGGCGCGCGCGACCTGCGCGAATGTTTCCTCGCGCAGCTCCGCCTCCGCGGGCGCGGGCTGTCCACCGCCGCGCGTCTGATCACCGATTGCTGGGAACCCATGATGGGCCGCCGCCTGGAGGAATGCGCCCGCGTGCTCGACGTCGAGCTCGATGACATCCGCGAGGCCTTGGCGGAGCTCGCCAAGCTCGAGACCGTGCCGGCCCGGCGCTTCGCGCGGGACGACAACCGCGTCGTCACGCCCGACGCGACCGTCGAGATGGGCGACGACGGCAGGTGGCGGGTCGTCATGGACGACCGCCATGTCCCGAAGCTGCGCCTCGTGCCGGCCTACAAGGACATGCTCGCCGGCCAGGCCCTCGGCGAGAAGGAGCGTTCCTATATCCTCGAGCGCATGCGCCAGGGCAAGTTCCTCATCGGCGCCATCGAGGAGCGTCAGCGCACCGTCGAGAAGCTCGCCCATATCATCGTCGACCGCCAGGCCGACTTCTTCGAGCACGGCCCCGCCAGGCTCCGTCCGTTGACCATGACCGACGTCGCCAAGGAGATGGGCGTCCATGAGACGACCGTCGGCCGCGCCGCCGCCAACAAGTGGATGCTCACCCCGCACGGCCTGCGCGAGTTCCGCTGGTTCTTCACTTCCGGCGTCGCGACGGCGGACGGCGGCACGGTCGCCCAGGAAGGCGTGCAGGAGCTGATCGCCGACATCCTCGCGCGCGAGAACCCCGCCGAACCGCTGGCCGACGAGGCCATCACGGCCGAGCTCCGCAAACGGGGCGTCCAGATCGCCCGCCGCACGGTCGCGAAGGACCGCGAGGCGCTCGGGCAGCCCTCGGCCCACATGCGCCGCAAGCGCCTCTGATCAGGTCAGCCGGGCGAGGACCGAATCCCACCCGAAGTTCGCCAGGTCGGGGAACACGAACTGCACCCCCGCCGTCAGCCCTCCGGGCAGCCGCGCGGGCGCGACCACCGCGGGCAGCCCCGCGAGCGAGGCCGGCGCGTTGAGCGCGAGCAG
>SYID01000055.1 GCA_005798925.1 Verrucomicrobiota bacterium | reverse complement strand
GTTCGGGATCAGGTCATGACGGCGCTTGAGCTGGACATCCACCTGGGCGAAGGCGTTCTTGCAGGCGTTGCGCAAGGCGACGAGGCCGTTGTAGATGCTGACGCCCCAGATGGCGGCGATCACGAGCACCCCGACGACGGCGAGGAGGACGAAGAGGAGGATGGAGATGGCGGGAGACATGTTGACCTCACCTTACCCGCCGGGCGGCTTCCTGCAAGTCGGCTCGGCGCGGCGGCGTGATAATTTCAGGCGTCCATTGTAACCCCGGCAGGGCCCCTGAAGGCCCTCAGGCGGACTTTTCCAAGCGGACGCAGACTTCGTCGATCAGGAAGGCCGGGGTCGAGGCGCCGGCGGTCACGCCGACGGCGCCGAAACGGGCGAGCGCCGCGAAGTCGAGTTCGGCCGCGGTCTCCACATGAAAACAGGGCAGGCCCTGGATCTCGACGAGTCTGGCGAGTTTCACGGTGTTGGCCGAGTGGCGGCCGCCGATGACGACGATCGCCTGACAGCCCTGCCGCTTGAGCTCGAGGATGTCGGCCTGGCGGTCCTTGGTGGCGCCGCAGATGGTGTCGAAGACCAGCGTCGCCGGGAAGCGGGCCTTGAGCAAGGCGGCCAGCTGCTCGAACTCGTCCGTGAACATGGTCGACTGCGAGACCATGCAGACCTGCGCCCCGAGGTCGGGCAGCGCGGCGATCTCGGCCGGCGAGGTGATCACATGCCCCCTGCCCTCGGCGTAGCCGAGCAGGCCGATGACCTCGGGGTGCTTGGGGTCGCCGAAGATGACGGTCGCATAGCCCTTGCGCGCGTGCAGGCGGACCTTGCCGGCGATGATGCCGACGTCGGGGCAGGTGGCGTCGCGGAATTCCATCCCGAGCGACTTCAGGTAATCGCGGCGCTCCGGAGAGATGCCATGGGCGCGCACGACCATCACGGCGGCGGGCTCGGCCGACTTCGAGACGTCGAGCTTGGCCTCACTGCGATAATCGCCGACCTCGCGGATGCCTTCGGCGGTGAGGACTTCCATCATCTGGCGGTTATGGATCAACGGACCATCGGTGTAGACAGGGTGCCGGCCCTTGTGCGCATACTCGCGAGCGATGTCGATGGCGCGCTCGACGCCCCAGCAGAAACCCGCGGACTTGGCTCGGATGACCTTCACGCCTCCAAGGTGCGGGCAAGCCCGTCCGATTCAAGCAAAGTCCGGGATTACTTGGCCGGGACGCCCCAGACCTCGGCTTCGATGTAGTCGTTCGAAGGTCCGGCCGAGTTGCCCTTGGAGTGGAAGCGGACGTAGCGGCCCTTGACGGCGGCGACCGGGATCACGCGGCCTTCGTTGGACTCGTAATAGCAGAAGTCCTTGCCCTTGCCCAGGCCCAGTTCGCCCTCGGCGTCGTTGTTGTAGACGGTGGTGACGCCGCTCTTGAAGGAGGCGTCGTCGGAGATCTGGACGACCACGTTGAAATAGACGCGGCGCTCGCGGTGGAAGTGCCAGACGGCGATGGCGCTGATCTCGGACTGCTTGCCGAGGTCGACCTGGACCCAATGATGGCCGCGGGGCAGTTCGACCTCGAAGCCCTCTTCGCCGCCTTTGTCACCGTCGGTGAGATAGGAGAAATCGCCGGCCGCGGCCTCGCGGGCGCTGGAGGTCACGTTGCAGCCTTTGGCGAGGTTGACCGCGGCGGCGGGCACCTTGGGGAGCTGGCGCGGAGCGGAGGAGACCGGCTCGAGGTTGCTGATCTTCACCGGGCGCGGCGTGCCGAGCGCGACGGACTTCGGCAGCTCGAGCGGCAGCTCCTTGTCCTGGGCCAGGACGAAAGCGGGGAGGACGAGCAGGCAGAGGGCGAGGGATTTCATGGGGATGAGATTATGACAACGGAAAAGCGGGCGGGTTTCAAGGCTTCGGGGCCTCCAAGGTGCGCACCCGGCGGTGTTTCAGCGGGAAACGCAGGATGACGGTCGTGCCGACGTCCGGAGTGCTCTGGATGTCCACCGTGCCGCCATGGGCCCGGAGGATGCGCAGCAAGATGAGCATGCCGATGCCGCCGCCGGAGGCCTTGGTGGTGTAATAAGCGTCGAAGATGCGCGTCAGCTTGTCGGCGGGGATACCCACCCCCGTGTCGCGGATCGAAAGCACGACCCACTCGTCGTCGGAAGACAGCTTCACATGGATGTCGCCGCCGCGGTCCATGGCCTCGAGGGCGTTCTTCATCACGTTGAAGAGCGCCTGCTTGATCTGGTTGCGGTCGCCGAGGATGAGCGGGAGCTCGCCGGGGACGTCGAGCGAGACGCGCACGCCGAGCTGCTCCATCTGCTCGCGGAGGAGGCCCGTCGCCTCGGCGACGACGGCGACCAGGTCGGTGTCGGCCAGGTGCGGCGGCGTCTGGCGGACGGCCCCGAGGAAATCGCGCACGATGCCGTCGAGCCGCTTGATCTCCCCTTGGCAGACCTCGGCGGCCTTGCGGACCTTCTCCGCGGCCGGCGCATCGCCTAGTTTGGCGGCCTCGCGCTGCAGCAGCTGGAGATGGATGCCGATCGCGTTGAGAGGGTTGCCGACCTCGTGGGCGACGCCGGCGGCGAGGGAGACGATGGAGTCGATGCGTTCGCTCTCGACGCGGTCCTCGGTCTGGACGCGCTCCTTGGTGACGTCGCTGAGCACGGCCACGCGGCGGCTGCGCTCGGCGCCCTGCTGCTCGCCGACGCGGGTCAGGTGGAGCGTCAGGAGGCGCGGCTCAGGATAACGCACCTCGAGCTCACGCGTCAGGGCGCCCACGGTCTCGGGCAGTTCGAGGGCCTGGGCGATGTCGGGCGAAAGGCGGCGGAGTTCGGCGCCCGCGACGTCGTCGGGATTGACGCCGAGGAGACGGACCGTGGAGGCGTTGGCGTATTCGATGGCGCCGTCGTGCGAAAGCACGATCACGCCCTCGCGCAGGGTGTCCAGGACCGTCTCCATGAGGTCGCGCTCGCGCTCGAGGCGACGGGCGAGGATGGCGAGGTTCTGCGCGTCGAGGTCGTCGATGCGGCCCAGCACGCGGTCGAGGGGACTGAAGCGGCGGCGGCCCATGGTCAGGCGGCGCGCGCCGCGACGAGGCGGGCGATCACGGCGATGAGCTGTCGGGCGACGGCGGCCTTCGATGCCGGACCGATCACTTCGCGGAAGCCGTCTCGCCCGAGCAGGATGAGCTTGTTCTCGTCGGAGCCGAACGCGCCCTCGGGTCCGGCCACGGAATTGGCGGCGATCAGGTCGAGCCCCTTGCGCTCGAGCTTGTCGAGGGCATGGGCCTCGATGTTCTCCGTCTCGGCGGCGAAGCCCACGAGGAACTGGTCGGCGCGGCGCTCCTCGGCGAGGGCCGAGACGATGTCCGGCACGGGCTCGAGTTCGACGGTCATCCCCTGCCCGTCTTTCTTCAGTTTCTGCGCGGCGGTCGTCTTCGGACGCCAGTCGCTGACCGCCGCCGTCATGATCAGGACGTCGCAGGGACCGAACAGCGCGTCGGTCTGGCGGCGCATCTCGGCGGCGGTGACGACCGGATACACCATCACGCCGGCAGGCTCCGGCAGGGAAACCGGACCGGCCACCAGATCGACCGACCAGCCGGCCTCTTTCGCGGCGGCCGCCAAGGCGAAGCCCATCTTGCCCGTCGACGGGTTGCTGAGGAAGCGGACCGGGTCGAAGAACTCGCGGGTGGGACCGGCGGTGATGAGGCAGCGGAGGGACAAGGTGAGCGGAAGATGGCAGATGACGGATGACAGATGACCGTTGAGGCCGATGACTGCCCAGGGGGATACCTTGGCGGAGGACGGGGGCGGAAACAATAGAGAAGGGGTAGGGGTAGGGATAGGGGTGGGGGTTGGAAAGGCGCGGTCACAAGGGGAGACCGGAAACCGGGAAGGATGCTGCGGATAATAATGCCCCCCAGCTAACCATCCGGTCTCCGGTTTCCCTTTGAGTTTAAGCCGTTGCCTCAAGGTAGGGCTGACCACCCTTGGTCAGCCGCGGTTGAGCGAGGGCGCTCAACCCTACCCAATCCACCCGCCACCTGAAACAACGGCCTCACCCCAAACTCGATACTCCATACTCAATACTCCCGAGTCTGCCCCTACCCCTACGCCAACCCCTTGCTTTATTTCCTACGGCCACTCACATTCCCGTCATGGAGATCTTTCTGGCGACGGGCAACGCGCACAAGGCTGAGGACTTCGGCAGGATGTTCGCCAAGGCGCGGCTCGACGTGCGCGTGCGCTCGGCCAAGGACCTCGGCGGGATGCCCTATGTCGAGGAGATCTCCGGTACGTTCAACGGCAACTGCCGCCTGAAGGCCGAAGCCCTGCGGGCGATCGCGCCGCGCAAGTCCTGGGTGCTCGCGGATGACAGCGGCCTGTGCTGCGACGCTTTGCAGGGCGGACCAGGCGTCGACTCCGCGGTCTACGCCGGCGTCGGCGCGACCGACGCGCAGAACCGCGCGAAGCTTCTCGAAGCGATGAAGAAGGCGCCGCCCCACAAGCGCGGCGCGCGTTTCGAATGCCACCTCATCCTCCTCGGGCCCAACCAGGAAGTCGGCAAGTTCGTCGGCCAGTGCTGGGGCAAGATCCTCGAAGCCGAGGTCGGCACCGAAGGCTTCGGTTACGATTCGCTCTTCGTGCCCGCCAACGAAGAACGCACCTTCGGCGAGCTCAGCCCCGCCAAGAAGGACTCGATCAGCCACCGCGCCAAGGCCTTCCAGCTGATGGCGGCGTGGCTAAGGGAGAACGGGGTGGCGTAAGACAAAACACCTAAATCAAAGGGAGACCGGAAACCGGATGATTGGCTGGGGGTAATCTCGGGTGTCAGGTGACGGCCATGGTAGCCGGGAGCTCAGGTTCCAGCCGCTCGGGAATCAGCCGCAGGAACCAGAAGCCGAAAGCCGATGGCTGAAAAGCTGATTCCCGAATCGCCGATGCCCCGGTGGCCGTCACCTGTCACCTGAAGTATTGAGGCGCCCCAGCATTCTTTCCGGTTTCCGGTCTCCCTTTGCATCTCCAAACCGCCAACCGCCGCC
>SYID01000054.1 GCA_005798925.1 Verrucomicrobiota bacterium | reverse complement strand
TCGGCTTCAAGAACGGCACCGACGGATCCGTCCAGGTCGCCGTCGACGCCTGCCTGTCCGCCCGCTCCTCGCACTGGTTCCCTTCGGTCACCAAGGACGGCGTCGTCGCCATCTTCCAGACCGCCGGCAATCCCGACGCCCATGTCATCCTGCGCGGCGGCTCGCGCACGGGTCCCAACTATGGGGCGGAATTCGTCAACGACGCCGCCGCGCGCATCCTCAAGGCCGGCCTGACGTCCCGGCTCGTCATCGATTGCTCCCATGGCAACAGCTCCAAGGACCATCGCCGCCAGCCGCTCGTCGCCGCCGACATCGCCGCGCAGGTCGCCGCGGGTTCGCGCGTCATCGCCGGCGTGATGATCGAAAGCCACCTCGCGGAAGGGCGTCAGGACTGGAAGGGCACGGAAGCTTCGGCCTACGGCTGCAGCATCACCGACGCCTGCATCTCCTTCGAGCAGACCGTGCCCGTCCTCGACGGCCTCGCCGCCGCCGTCCGCGCCCGCCGCGCCCTCCCCGCTTCCTGATTTCCGCCCATGAACTCCGTACTCAAGCTCATCCTCGACGGGGAAGCCCTCGACACCGCCCAGATCGGCAGGATCCTCGGCCTCGGCGCCGAAGCCGTGGACCGGGAGCTCGCGGCCTTGCGCCAGCAGGGCGTGCTGCTGGGCATGCGCCCGGTGCTCAACCCGAGCTACGAGTCCGAGCATCGCGTCCGCGCGGTCATCGAGATCAAGATCCGCACCGAAGGCGTCGGCGGCTTCGACGGCATCGCCGAACGGATCTCCAGCTTCGAGCAGGTCGAAAGCTGCTACCTGATGTCCGGCGGCTACGACCTCCTGGTCGTCGTCACGGCCGACAACCTCTACAAGGTCGCCGGTTTCGTGCACGAACGCCTGGCCCGCATCGACGGGGTGCAGGGCACCTCCACCCATTTCTTCCTCCGCGCCTACAAGAAGGACGGCTTCATCGTGAACGCCGAGGCCTCCCGTCGCGACCAGCCATCGGTCAGCCCCTGATCATGGATTCTTCCGGCCGTTTCGTGGCGCGACATGTCGCGACCTTGCCCAAGTCGGGCATCCGTGACTTCTTCGCCATCGTGTCCAAGATGAAGGACGCCGTGTCCTTGGGCATCGGTGAGCCTGACTTCGTCACGCCTTACCACATCCGCGAAGCCGCGATCGCCTGCCTCGAGAAGGGCCGTACTTCCTACACCGACAACCGGGGCACCCAGCAGTTCCGCGAGGAGGTCTCCCGTTACGTCGCCCGCAACTACGGGCCGGAATACGATCCTGACACCGAGATCCTCGGCACGATCGGCGTCTCCGAGGCCCTCGACATCCTCCTGCGCGCCGTGCTCGACCCCGGCGACAAGGTGCTCTACCATGAGCCTTGCTACGTGAGCTACGCCCCGAGCGTCACGCTCTGCCACGCCGAGGCGATCCCCATCCGTACCGTCTCGGCCGACCAGTTCGCGCTCGATCCGGCCGCGCTCCGCGCCGCCTGGCAGCCCGGCTGCAAGCTCCTCGTCCTCAACTTCCCCACGAACCCGACCGGCGGTACCGCCGACCGCGCCAAGCTCGAGGCCATCGCGAAGTTCGCCGTCGAGAAGGACCTGCTCGTCGCTTCCGACGAGATCTATTCCGAGCTGACCTTCGAGGGCGACCACGTGTCGATCGCCTCGCTGCCGGGCATGCGTGAACGGACCGTCTTCCTGCACGGTTTCTCGAAGGCCTTCGCGATGACGGGCTTCCGCATCGGCTACGCCTGCGGCCCGGCCGCCGTCATCGACGGCATGCTCAAGGTGCATCAGTACGGCATCATGTGCGCTCCCATCATGAGCCAGGAGGCCGCCGTCGAAGCGCTCCGCAACGGCCGCGACTCGATGTTGCACATGCGCGACAAGTATCGCGAACGCCGCGACTTCATCGTCCGCCGCTTCAACGAGCTCGGCCTGAGGTGCCACCTCCCGCGCGGCGCCTTCTACGCCTTCCCGGACATCACGTCCACCGGGCTGGATTCGATGGCCTTCGCCCAGAAGCTCCTGGAACAGCAGAAGGTCGCGATGGTGCCGGGCACGGCGTTCGGCGCCGCGGGCGCCGGCTTCTGCCGCGCGTCGTTCTCGACCAGCTACGAGCGTATCCATGAGGCCGGCGAGCGGATCGCCCGCTTCCTGGACGCCTTGCCGCGTCGCTGAGCGTCCTTGCTTGCTAGGCGGGCGGGTAGCCGTGACTGTCCTCCCATGGAACGGAACACTGAGATCACCCGCGCGGTAGCCATCGTGGGCCGTCCCAACGTCGGGAAGAGCCGCCTCTTCAACCGCCTCGTGGGGCGCCGCATCTCGATCGTGCACGACCAGCCTGGCGTCACGCGCGACCTCATCACCGCCGACGTCTTCGAAGGCCGCTACACCCTGATGGACACCGGCGGCATCGGTCTCTACCGGGCCGAACTCACCCCGAAGGTCGTCGCCGACGCCGTCGAGGAGCAGGTCGATTTCGCCTTGGCGGCCGCCGCGCTGGTGTTGCTCGTCGTCGACGCCTCCGAGGGTTGCGCCGCCCTCGACCTCGAGGTCGCCGCCAAGCTCCGCCAGGCGGGCAAGAAGGTCGTCGTCGTCGCCAACAAGGCCGACACCGAGGAGCGCGACGGGCTGATGTCGGAGTTCTTCGCGCTCGGCTTCGGCGAGCCTTTGCTGGTCTCCGCCGAGCACGGTCGCGGCATCCCGCAGCTCCAGGCCCTCATCCTCAGGCGGCTCGGGCCCGAGCCCGAGACCCCGCGCGAGGAAGGCGCCCGGCCGATCCGCCTCGCCTTGGCCGGCCGGCCCAACGTCGGGAAGAGCTCCCTCGGCAACCGTCTGCTGGGCGGTTCGCGCCTCATCGTCAGCGAGATCGCCGGCACCACGCGCGATCCCGTCCGCGCGCGGCTCGCGCGCACCAAGGCCGACGGCACGCAGGCGAAGTTCTCGCTCGTCGACACGGCCGGCCGCCGCACGGCCAACAAGCGCGACACGCTCGACTTCTTCTCCCAGATCCGCGCCGACGAGATCCTGGCCGAGACCGACGTGGTCTTCCTCGTGCTCGACGCCGGCCAAGGCGTGACGCGCATCGACAAGCAGCTCGCGGGCGAGCTGGCCCTGCTGGGCTGCGGCATCGTGATCGTGGTCAACAAGTGGGACCTCGCGAAGTCCGCCTTCCGCGAGAAGAACATCGACGGCTTCGAGGACGAGGAGGAATTCCGCGCGAAGTTCCGCTCGGCCGTCCGCCGGGAGCTTTTCTTCCTGCCCGATCCGCCCATCCTCTTCGTCTCGGCCCAGACGGGTCTCCGCGCCGAGGACATGCTGGACGCCGCCGAAGGCGTCTTCGTGCGCGCCGGCACCGCCATCTCCACCGGCCGCCTCAACCGCGTCGTCCAGGACCTGATGATCAAGCGTCCGCCCCGGATGGTCTCCGGCAAGCGCTTCAAGTGCTACTACGTCACGCAGGTCTCGAAGCGCCCCATCCGTTTCCGCTTGTTCTGCAACTCGGAGGAACGCCTCGAGGACGCCTACCAGCGTTTCCTCGTGAAAGGGGTGCACGAAAACTTCGACCTCGCGGGCGTCCCGCTCTTCCTGGACATCGTCGGCAAGCCGAAGCAGGCCGGTCGCCGCGTCGGCGGACCCGGCGCCGCCGCGGGTTCCGCCCCGGCCGAAGACGCCGAGGGGCGGGCGCCGCTCGCCAAGGTGCCCGGCAAGGCCGGCGTCGCCGCGAAACCCCGGAAGGCCGTCGGGCCGTCCGGACCGCGTCTGGGCAAATCCAAGAACCCCCGCGCCAAGGCGGGCGTCGTCCGCAAGAAAGCTTACACCCGCTGGGACAAGCCGCGTTCGCTGAAAGGTCGCGCCGCGCGCCAGGCCCGCAAGTGACGCATGCCCCGGAGACTGGTCCTGCTCGGTTCGGATGAGATCGCGCTCGCGGCCTTCGCCGCGAGCTGCGCGCTTCCCGACGTCGAAGTCGCGGCCGTGTATTCGCAGCCCGATCGGCCTGCCGGCCGCGGGCAGGAGGTCCGTCCTAATCCCGTCGCGGCCTGGGCGCGCGCCGCGGGGCTGCATCTCCTGCAGCCGGAAAAGCTCGAGGCCGCCGACGCGGCGCAGCTTCTGTCGCTGAGGGCCGACCTCGGCGTGGTGATGGCCTACGGACAGCTGCTCAAGGAAGATTTCCTTTCGGCCACGCGTCTCGGCTTCGTGAATTTCCACGGCTCGCTCCTGCCGGCGCTCCGCGGCGCGACGCCGGTCGAAGGCGCGCTCGCCGCGGGCTTCGCCGAGACGGGCGTATCGCTCCAGCAGGTCATCCGCCGCCTCGACGCGGGCCCGCTGCATGCCGCCGTCCGGACGGCGATCGGGCCGGAAGAGGGCAGGGCGGAGCTGCGCGCCCGGCTCGGCGTCCTCGCCGGCGGACTCGCGGCACAGGCCTTGCCCGCGGTGCTCGCCGGGACTTCCGTGGCCGCGCCGCAGGAAGAAGCGAAGGCGACTTATGCGCGACGCCTGACGCGCGCCGACGCCCCTTTGGATTTCCGCCAGTCCGGCGTGGTCCTCGCCCGGCGCGTCCGCGCGCTCGAAGGCTGGCCGGGTTCGACCTTCGAGCACCTGGGTGCGACGGTCAAGGTCGGCGCCGCCCGGGTCGACGCGGAGGTCCGCGGCGCGCCGGGGACCATCCTCTCCGTCGGCCGCGACGGGATCGCCGTCGCCTGCGGTCAGGGCGCGCTCATCCTCACGCGACTGCAGCGTCCGGGCGGCAAGATGCTGCCGGCCGGAGAATTCCTGTCGGGCTATCCCTTGGCGGTCGGCGAGGTCCTGGCCTCCGCCGACATGCCCGCGTTCGTCGCGGATCGTCCGTTTCCGCGGGCGCCCAGGGCGTAATCGCTTGATTAGCCTTCGTCGCTGGCTGACATAGGCGCATGCGAGTCCTCCTCCTCTGCCTCTGTCCCGTCGCGGCGGTCATGGCTCAGCAGAAGGACCTTTCCTTCCGGCAGGTCGCCGGCGGCGTCTTCTCAGGTTTCACCGAGGACGCCAAGGCCGAGAAGGCCTGGGAGGCTTCCGCTCGTTTCATGAAGCCCGCCGCCGAGGAAGGCGCCTGGGACATGGAGCAGATCCAGCTTCAGTCGTTCCGCGACGGCCGGCCTCGCGCGACTTTCACGAGTCCGTCCGGCGTCATGACGCCCGCCCGCCGCTCGGCCCAGGGTGTCTCGACCGTGCAGGCCCGTTCGGCCGGCTTCACGCTCGCCGGCCGGGGGTGGAGCTGGCGTTCCACGCCGCAAGGCGACAGCTTCGCGATCCTCGCCGAAGTCGTCGCCGAGCTCGATCTCACTAAGCCCTCCGACCGTCGCCTGCGCCTGCGCGCGCCACGGATGGATGCCTCGCCGGCCGTCGGCGGGACCTTGCTCGTCTTCCAGGGCGGGGTGACCGCCGAGCGCGAGGGCGAACGCACCACCTGCGAAAGGCTGGAATGCCTGGTGGCCGACGGGCCGGGGGGCGACGCGGCCTGCCGTTCCCTCGCCGCCTCTGGCCGCGTCGTCCGCGTGCTCGGCCAGCAGACCCTGCGCGGCGACGCCGCGACCTTCGACCTCAAGGCGGACGTCGCGGAACTCATCGGGCACGTCGAACTCGAGGAGCCGGGGGCCGTCGGTTCGGCCCACCGGATGCGGCATCTCCAGAAGTCCGGCCTGACGGAGCTTTTCTCCGGCGACGGAAGGCTTGTCCGGCTGCGCCTGGCACGCAAGGCCTCCGAACCCGCCGAACTCGCCGGCGAGCAGATCGTGCTCAGCCCGGGTGCCGTCGCGGGATCTGCCCGCGCCGAGGTGACCGGGTCGGCGTCTTACTCCGCGCCCGGCGCCGGCCTCGTGGCGCGCCGATTGGTCGCCGTCGAAGGCCGCGACGACGCCTTCGAGGTGCTGGCCGAAGGGGCCGTCAAGGGCAGGGCGGAAGGGGCGGAGTTCGAAGCCGGCCGGGCGCGTTGGGATCGGCGACTCAGGATCATCGACCTCGCCGAAGGGCCGCGGTTGCGCGAGGCGCGCGGCTTGGAGGCGGCCGGATTCTCGATCCGCAGCGACGCGGCGAAGGACCGTCTCGAGATCCGTTCCGGGCCCGGTCTCCGCGCCGCGGTCCGCCTGCCGTCGGAAACGCCCGGCGCCGCTCCCGGGCTGGCCGAGGCCGACCAGATCGTCGTCGTGACGGAAGACGGCGCGATGCAGGCCGAGATGCTCGGGGGCGTCCGTTACGTCGCCGGCGACGTCTCCGCCGCGGCCGATCAGATGGTCGCCTTCGCGCTGCCGCGGGGGAAGCAAGCCGAGGGGTTCGCGCTCAGCAAACTCATCCTCTCCGGAAGCGTTCGCTACGGCCAGCCGGGACTGCGTTGCGTGGCGGAGCGCATCGATTACACCCCGGGCGTCCAGATCGAGGAGGTGCTCGCCCGGGACGCCTTGGCCGGTCGGCCGCTCCTGCTCACCCTTTCCGGCGGCTTCGGTCCGGAGCGCCCCCGTTTGTTCATCGCGCAAGGCGCGGGCAAGGAGGTCGAATTCGTGGCCGACGCCCATGAGGTGCTCCACACTCCGGCGCTGACCAAGTTCTTCCTGCGCGGCTCCGTCACGGTCGACTCCGAAGGGACGGACGCGACGTGCGACCTGCTCGAAGGCCTCGCCTCGCCGGACAAGGCCGGCCGCCTCAGCGCCCGGCAGGTCGTCGGACGCGGCAACGTCGGCGTGGTCGCCGGTGGCGTCACGGCCAAAGGGCGCACCTTGGAGATGAACCCCGCGCTCGGCTCCGCGCGGCTGCTGGGCGACGCGCGCATCCTCGACAAGCAGGGCAACGAAGGCGTCCCGGCGAAAGAGGTCTCGTATGACCTCAGGACCAAGTCATGGCGCATGGAGTCGGCGCCGGACGACGTCGTGCCCGGACAGGTCGTGCGGCCCAAGATCTTCCTGGGCCGCGACTTCACCCTGCCCGAGGTCAAAAGCCTCGACAAGGGACGCTGACCGCTTCCTCCTATCCGCATGGCCGAGACGAGTGAGCAGGGCTTCATCCGGGCGCAGGCCCTGGCCAAGCATTACGACGCCAAAGTCGCCGTCCAGGACGTCAGCCTCATGCTCAAAGGCGGCGAGATCGTCGGCCTGCTGGGGCCCACCGGGGCGGGCAAGACGACGACCTTCTACATGGTGGTCGGGCTCGTGCCGGCGACCCACGGACGGGTCTTCCTCGACGGCCGCAACATCACCGCCATGCCCATGTGGCGACGCGCGCGCCAGGGCGTCGGTTATCTGCCGCAGGAGGCCTCCGTCTTCCGCAAGCTGACCGTCTGGGAGAACGTCATGGCCGTCGTCGAGACCCTCGGGCTCACCGCGCGCGAGGGCCGCGATCGCGCCGCGCAGCAGCTCGAGGACCTCGGCCTGGAGAAACTCGTCCGGCAGCCGGCCTTCACGCTCTCCGGCGGCGAGCGTCGCCGCCTGGAGATCGCCCGCGCCCTCGCCACCAAGCCTCGTTTCCTGCTGATGGACGAGCCCTTCAGCGGGGTCGACCCGATCTCGGTGGCCGAGGTGCAGTCCATCGTCCGTCGGCTCAAGAACCGCGGCATCGGCGTGCTCATCAC
>SYID01000053.1 GCA_005798925.1 Verrucomicrobiota bacterium | reverse complement strand
GGCTTCCGCAAACGAGGCATGAATAATCGTACGTGACCTGCAGGCTGATGGTCTGCGACAAGGGCAATCGACTTGGCACCCTGCCCCGCCCGACACAGGCTCCTCCCATGCGTCCCCTGCTCGCCGCCCTGCTCTGCCTGGCCTCGATGGCCATGGCCGCCGAAAATGCCGACCTATCCGTCGTCGATCTCTCCGCGCAGAAAGAACGTCAGGTGGTCATCGGCGCCGGCACGGCGACGGCCTACCAAGGCCACCCGACGACCCTGCTGATGCCGGACAACAAGACGATCTTCGGGGTGTGGTGCATCAACCACGGCGGCGCCGCCGGCCCGATGGCCCGCAGCGACGACGGCGGCCTGACCTGGACGCGCCTCGACGCGCAGCTGCCCAAGGGCTTCGCGACCCACCAGAACTGTCCGAGCATCTACCGTATCGTCGACCCGGCCGGCAAAGCCCGACTCTGGGTCTTCTCCGCCGCCCTCGGTAAACGCGGCGGCCCGGGCATGCCGAGCATCATGAGCGAAGACGACGGCAAGACCTGGAAGGAAATGCCGCCGCTCGACCTGCCCTGCGTGATGACCTTCAGCAGCGTGGTGCGCCTCAAGGACGGCCGCACCCTCGGCCTCTACCACCGCGGACCCGGCGGGGCCGACAAGACGCCGCTGGTGACATTACAGACGATCACCGCCGACGGCGGCTTCACCTGGTCCGAACCGCGTATCGTCGCCGCAGTGGCCGGCAAGAACCCTTGCGAGCCCTACGTGTTCCGCTCTCCCGACGGCCAGGAGCTCGCCTGCCTGCTCCGCGAGAACACCCACAAGGGCCGCAGCCTTATGATGTTCAGCCAGGACGAAGGCGCGACGTGGTCGACCCCGGTCGACACGAACTGGGGCCTCACGGGCGACCGCCATAACGGCGTCTTCACTTCCGACGGCCGCATGGTGGTCTGCTTTCGCGACCAGGCCCTCAATAGCCCGACCAAAGGCCATTTCGTCGCCTGGGTCGGGACATACGCCGACCTGAAGTCCGGCCGCCCCGGCCAATACCGGATCAAGCTGCTCCATCACCACGGGAAACGCCTCGGCGACTGCGGCTACCCAGGCGTCGAACTCCTGCCCGACGGCACCATCGTAGCCACGACTTACGTGAAGCACGCCGACGGCCCCGAACAGAACTCAGTGGTGAGCGTCCGCTTCAAGCTGAGCGAGACGGACGCCCTCCTCCGACGTTAACGCGCGACGGGCTCCTGACCCGTCAAGGTGCGCCGGTCCGGACGATCGACGCCGATCTTCACGGTATACTTGCCGGAGGCGAACACCGGAGGGGCGAAGGCCCCGCCTCCTTGCTGGCGGCGGACATAAATCGTCTCACCGGTCTGCTCGGCGACGACCTGCACGACGGCCGGGCCGGCGGGGAGATCCACGGACGGCAGGAAGCCGACCGGCTTGCGGCCATCGTTATCGGCCAGCGCGAAGGTCTGCGGCCAGCCAGGGAACTGCTGGCTGTCACCCTTGCGGGAATCGCTGAAACGCGGCCAGCACTCGAAGGTCACCTTGTCCTGCTTGAGGTCAAAACGGGCCACGCCGTAACCATCGGCGCGCTGACGTTCGTCCAGGATGTCGCCGGGGTTCGCATAGGCGAGGACCGACATGCGGTTGCCTAGTCCGTCGAGGAAGTCCCCCGTCCACGGCAAGGGACTGCCGTCCACGGCGTTCGGTCCGGCCTTCTCGTCCTTAGGATGCCACCAGCGTCCGTAGATGGTGTTCACGAGGGCCGGACTCGTCAGGGAGTAAGGGCCGTCGCCGAAGGCTTCGATGCCATGCTTCACGGTCACCGCGAGATGCTGATCGCCGCACAAGTGCACCGCCTGGACGCGACGCAGGGCGCGCAAGGCCTCGTCGCGACCCGCCTGCGGCCAGCCGTTGCAATCGAGGTCCGCCAGCAGGCGGTCGTCACGCTTACCGTGCATGTGGACGGCTCCGCAGAAGGCCGTAGCGGAAAGGACCGCCTTGCGTCGGACACCGACCCAGTCCTCGGACCAGGCCGCGAGGAACTTCAGCTGGCGCTGCCCCAACAGCTGCAGACCGGGCACGTTAATCGACTTCGGGTCATACTTCTCGTCCGTGATATGGTCAGGCCGAGGGCCCTGCTGAGGAATCTTTCCCAAGGGGCCGGACTTGAACTTACGGTCCTCCAGGATGGCGAAATCCATGCCGCCCACCTTGAGGCGGGTGTAATAGACCGTGATGCCGCGCTGGACCGGCGTCGGATCATAGGCATCAGGCAGATGCCAGGATTGCTGGCGCTGGACCATGTTCACGTAGGCCACCGGGAACATGTAGCCACCGTCGGCGTTGCCCGGGGCCGTCGAGAGCTTGCCGTCTTCGCCCCAGAGATTCGGGTGACCGACGTCGTGGTCGTCAGGGATGCAGATCGTCGGACGATCTCTCATCACGTCACGGAACTGCAGGCCGAACTCGATCCAGCCGGCGGTGTGCTCGGTGTGACGATAGGTCTGGTCACCGGCGAAGAACAGGAGGTCGGGATTCTGGCGAACGAGATTATCCAGGATCTCCGGCCGGGCGCCGG
>SYID01000052.1 GCA_005798925.1 Verrucomicrobiota bacterium | reverse complement strand
GGGCGTCTCGCTCGAGGAGATGAAGGCCATCGCGTTGGCGCATGCGCCGGACGCCGAGCACCTCATCTACCCGCCCGTCATGGGCGCCGCCGAGAACCTCGCCGGCTGCGACGCGATCATCGCGTGGTCGCTCGGCGCGCATCTCGTGCTCGAGGCCGGCGCCCGCGGCGTGAAGTTCCCCGCCAAGGTGCTGCTCTTCGCCCCGTTCACCTCCTTCTGCTCCGAGCACGGCAAATGCGGCAAGCACTCCGAGACCCAGGTGAAGTGGCTGCGTCGCTGGCTCGACACCGACGCCCCGGCGGCCTTGGCCGATTTCCGGAAGCGCGCCGGCCTGGCGCCGTCGGCCGGCGAGGCGCTGCCTTACGAGAAGGAACACCTCCGGGCCGGCCTCGATATCCTCGCCCAGCCCGCGGGCATCTCGCTGATCACCTATGGGCGTCAGGGGCTGAATCCCGGCTGGGAAGCCTACGTGGGCGATCAGGACGCCCTCCTGGACGCCGCGGGCGTTTGCCAAGCCGTCGTCGGCTGTCATACTGTGGAAGGACTCGGGCATGACTTGCGCGAGTTCCTCGCCCCCTGACTCCATGCGCTTCGACGAACGAGCCGAGAGCTACGGCGCGCATGCCGCGCCGCAGAAGCGTTTCGCCGAAGCCTTGGCCGCCTTCGCGCCGTTCCGTCGGGGAGTCCGCGTGACCGAGCTCGGCGCCGGCACGGGGTTCCTGACCGCCGCGCTGCTCGCGCAAGGCGTGAACGTCGACGCCACGGATAGTTCGCCCGCGATGGTCGAGCTCGGCCGGCAGTCCGTCCCCGCCGCCAACTGGTCGGTGCGCAACGCCTTCGGACCGATCGAGAAGGCCGGAGCGCTCGCCTCGAGCGGGCTCCTCCACTGGGCCGCCGATCCGGCGGCGGTGCTCCGTCATTGGCGCGCGGCGCTGCCGGCGGGCGGGCGGCTTCTCCTCGGCGTCCCGTGCGATCCTTGTCTGCACGAACTACGCGACCTCGTGGGCGAAGGCCCCGTGCGTTGGCGCGACGAAGCCCAGTGGCTCGCCTTGCTGAAGGGAGCCAAGTTCGACGTCCATGCGCATGGCGTGCTCGAGTCGGAAGAAACCTATCCGAGCGCCCTCGATTTCTTCCGTCACCTGCACCGCAGCGGCGTGACGGGCGACCCGCGCTTCTCGCCGTCCGAGCTGAAGGCGTTGCTCCGCGATTATGATCGCCTCAACGCGCGGCCGGAGGGCGTCGTCGCCACCTGGGCGTGGTTGTTGGCGGATGCGACGGCGAGGGGATAGGCGGGCCCGGCGGCGGCCTTGCTCATTCGAAGCTGAATTCGCCGTCGACGGATTCCGGGGGCGGGGGGTCGCCGGCGAGGATCGTGCGCACGAAGAGATCGCGGTGCTCCGGGCAGGGACCGTGGGCGCGCAGGGCTTCGACGTGCTCGGGCGTCCCGTAGCCCTTGTGCGTCGCGAAACCGTATCGCGGGTAGCGGGCGTCCATCTCGACGAGCATCCGGTCGCGTTCGACCTTGGCGACGATCGAGGCGAGCGCGATGGCGAGGCTCCGGCCGTCGCCGCCTTTGACCGCTTCGTGGGCCCACGCGAAGGGACGCAGCGGGAGGCCGTCGACGAGCACCAGGAAGGTGCGCGCGTCGGCGCGGCCGAAGAGCTCGCCCTCCGTGCCCGCGGCGGCGAAGAGCGGGGCGATCGGGCCCACGGCCAGCTTGGCGACGCAGCGTGCCATCGCGAGACGGGTGGCGCCGAGGATGTTGTGGGCCGAGATCTCCATGACCGAGCCCGCCGCCCAGGCGGTGCGCAGCTTGCCCTCGGCCTCCATCTTCGCGATGACCTCGCGGAGCTCGGCGCGCTTCTCGGCCGTCAGCTTCTTGGAATCGTTGGCGCCGGAGAGTTTCCGCAGCCAGGCCGGCTCGCCGTAGAAGCCCGCGTCGAGCAGGACCGCCGCGGCGATCACCGGGCCGCAGAGCGAACCGCGGCCGGCTTCGTCGACGCCCGCGATGCCCGGCCGGTCGGCGCCCTTCCTGCGGTCGAATGACGCCAGCGAAGCCACGGCTTATTCCGCCTTCTTGCGGCGGACGAACGGTTTGGACTCCGGCGGCTCGAGCCCACGGACCTCGTAGGCCGTCTTGAAGTGGAGCTTCGCGAAATTGACCAGGATCGCCGGGCCGAGCCGGCCGACGAGCTCGAGGCCGGCGTTCTTGGCCTCGGAGCCCGAGCCCTTGGGCAGCTGCACGCCGCCGTCCTGGGACAGCCGGTCGAGCTCGCGGACGAAGGCCGCGCGGGCGACGATCGAGGCCGCCGCGACGACGGGATCGGATTCGGCCTTGGTGCGCATGCGCAGGTCGAACTCGACGCCCTTGCGGGCGAGCTCCTTCTGGACGAGCGGCTCTTCGGAGAACTGGTCGAGCAGGCCCCACTTCGGGCGCCGCTGGTGCTTGAGCTCGAAGTCCTTGAGCGCTTCCTCGCACGAGGTCGCGTGCATCCAGCCCAGCAGGCGGTTGAGGTTCTTGCCGAAGCGCGAGTGCAGCTCGTTGTATTTCGCCATGCGCATGAACGTCGTCTTCACCGCCACGCCCGGCGTGGAGCGGATGACGCGGTCGAGCTCGGCGATCTTCGTGTCGGTCAGCTTCTTCGAGTCCTTGATGCCCAGGTCGATCCACTCGCGGGTCATCTCGCCGGTCGCGATGACGCAGGCCGAGACCACCGGGCCGAAGAGGTCGCCCTTGCCGGACTCGTCGAGGCCGGCGTGTTCTTCGAACCACTCGGGATTGTTCTCGGCCTCGTAGCCGAGGACGGCCTGGCCCGTCACGTCGGGTTCGAGGGTGAATTTCACGAAGTCCTCGGTGCCCTTGCCCGAGATGACGCACTTGCCGGACTTATAATGGACGATGTTGAGGTTCTCGCCCTTGAAGGCGAAGGCCGCGTGGTCGACCGGGAAGGAGACCCAGCCCTTGGCGACCAGGATGGCGCGCAGCTTGGCGGCCTGGGCGGCGTCGAGCTTCAGCGTGTGCATCGCCACCTTCTTCGGCTCCTCGTCGGAGTCCTGTTTTGCCTTTCGTGCCATGAGTCCCAAGGTCTACCTGAGTCGCCCGCCGAATCCAGCCCCATCCATGCCCGCCGCCCGATCCGCCCCCGCCGCCGCCATCCCTGCGATGCGCCGGGCGCTTTTGGCCTGGTTCGGCCGGCACCGGCGGCCGATGCCCTGGCGGTCGGAAATCTCGGCCTACCGCACCGTGGTCTCCGAGCTGATGTGCCAGCAGACCCAGATCGCCACCGCGATCCCTTACTTCGAGAAATGGACCGCCCGGTGGCCGGACTTCCGGGACCTCGCCCAGGCCGACGAGGCGGAGGTCCTCGCCCTCTGGGCCGGCCTCGGGTATTATTCGCGGGCCCGTAACCTCCTGAGCCTCGCGCGTCAGGTGGCCGCCTTGGCGCGGCCGCCGCGGACCGCCGCCGAGTGGCGCGAGTTCAAGGGCGTCGGGCCCTATACCGCCGCGGCGATCGCCAGCATCGCGTTCGGCGAACCCGTCGCGGTCGTCGACGGCAACGTCGTGCGCGTCCTCGCCCGGCTCGACGGCGTGCGGGCCAGTCTGCGCGACGCTTCCTCGGCCGCGAAGCACTTCGCCGCGCGGGCCGCCGAACTCGTCGACCCGAAGCGTCCCGGGGACTTCAACCAGGCGATGATGGAACTCGGCGCCACGGTCTGCCGCAAAGGCGGGCCGGACTGCGGACGTTGCCCGCTGGCCGGGTGGTGCGACGCCAAGGCGAAGGGCGACGCCGCCACGTTGCCGCGGTTCGTCTCCAAGGAGCGGAAGGAGGCCGTCGTGGACCGCGCGCTGGTCATGCGCGCGGGCAAGGTCCTGCTGCGACGCAATCCGGCCGCGGCCAGGCGGCTCGCCGGCATGGCGGAGATCCCCGTCGTGGCTTCCGTCGGCCTCGCGCCGGACGGAGAGCCCGCGCTCGTGCGAAGACGCACCATCGGCGCCGTCACCTACGAAGAGAAGCTGCACGCGTTCGAACCCACGGCCGCGGACCTCCGGCGCTGGGCCCGGGATACGGAGCTCGAGTGGGTCGACGCCGCTGGACTGGGCGGCGCCGCGCTGAGCGGACCGCACCGGCGTTGGCTCGGCGAGTGGCTCAGTCGAGACGGTCGGACAGCGCGCGGCAGACGGCCTTGAGGGTCGCCACGCGGGCGTAGCGCTTGTCGTCGCCCGAGACCACGATCCACGGCGCGTGCGGGGTGTCGGTGCGGGCGATCATGTCTTCGGCGGCGCGCAGGTTGGCGTCCCACTTCTTCCGGTTCCGGTAATCTTCGGCCGTCATCTTATGCCGCTTGTGCGGGGAGTCCTCGCGGGAGCGGAAGCGGCGCAGCTGCTCCGCCTTCGAGATGTTGATCCAGAGCTTGAGCACGATCGTCCCCGCCTCGGCGAGCCGGGCTTCGAAGTCATTGATCTCGCCGTAGGCGCGGGCCCATTCGGCCTCCTTGGCGAAACCCTCGACGCGTTCGACCATCACCCGGCCGAACCAGGAACGGTCGAAGACGGCCAGGCGGCCGGGCGCGGGCACCTTGTTCCAGAAGCGCCAGAGGTAGTGACGGGCCTTCTCCTCGGGTGTCGGCGCCGGCGTGGGGTGCACCCGGTAGTGGGCCGCGTCGAGCTGGCCGCAGAGGCGGCGGATCGCGCCGCCCTTGCCCGCCGCGTCGGGTCCTTCGAGCACCACCACGGTCGCGACGCCTTTCTGGGCGGCCAGCCGGGACAGCCGGCCTAGCCGGGCCTGCAGCTTGGCCATCTGCTGGCCGTAGCCTTTCTTGTCCAAGGTCGGGTGCGGGGCGGCGCTTTCGAGCAGCCCGCGCGGCCGGCCGCTCGGCTTCTTCGCCGCGACGGCGGGGCGCCGGCGCGAGGCTTGGTTGAGCTGGGCGGCGATGACGAGACCGGCGTGCAGGTCGCGGAGTTTCGTCTCGGCGCCGCCGATGACGACCTTCCATGGCAGGTTCTTGCCGCTCCCTTGCGCGCGCAGGGCGCGGGCGAGGCCCAGGCTGCTCTTCTTCGCCAGCAGCAGGTCTTCGTCCGTGACCACCCAGCCTTCGGCGTCGGTGTCTTCGGCGTCGCGGAGGCGACGACGGAGCGTCTTCTCAGGCGTCTCCAGCCAGACCTTCACGACCGCGGTCCCGTCGGCGGCGAGCAGTTCCTCGAACGCGCGGAGGGACTTCAGGCGGGCGCGGAGGCTTTCGCCGGCGAGTTCCTCGCGGGCCGCGGCGATCGTCGTGCGGGTGAGCCAGTCGCCGACCACGATGGTGATGCGTCCCTGGGCCGGGACATCCTGCCAGTAGGGCCAGAGGAACGGCCGGCCCTCGGCGGCGCCGTCGTCCGGGGCGCAGATGCGCACCGTGCGGGCGTCGAACCATTCCGTCAGCTGGTTGGCGAGTTCGGAGGCCGCGAGCCGGTCGTCACCGCCGAGGACGATGACCGCGCCGCGCCGGTCCTTCGTCAGGCGGCGCTGGGCGGCCAGGAGGCGGAGGTGGAGGGCGGAGCGGGCTCGCTCCAAGGCGCTGCGGGTGGCCATCGTGGGGACTATGCGGGAGTCCGCGCCGGATGGGAAGCAGGGACTCCGCGGCGTCGGCGTGAGCCCTCAGCGGAGCAGGTCGGCGATATCGGCCACGTAGACCTGCCGGCCCTCGGCATGGGCGGAGTCGAAGCAGAACTGGCGGCCGCTGCGGCTGGCCGACGGGTGCGTGTCGCAGCGCCACTCCTTGCCGACGATGTCGGCGGGAGAGGGGAACGCGCCGACCTCGATCCGGCGGTCGGTCGGGATATGGTAGACATAAGGCCGCTGCAGCTTCTCGGGCCCCTGCGGGTAGGTGTCGTTGAGCACCCATTCGTTGTTCGTGTTCGGCACGTAGGTGTTGTGGCCGTTGGCCGGCATCTTCTCCTTGCCCACGACGGTCACCTCGTCGGAGAGGTCCTTGTAGAGGTAGAAACGTTCGCCGTGCGAGGGGTGCCAGGCCCAGGCGAAGATGTGTTGCGGGTCGCGCCAGACGAAGTGCGACGTGCCGCCGTTGGGATCCATCACGTGGACCTTGCCGCCGTCGACGGACATCGTCAGGGCGCGCGTGCGGAAGCCGGCCTTGTCGCCCGGGGTCTTCCAGCGATGCAGGAAGAAGAGGCGGGTGCCGTCCGTGTTGCAGAGCAGGTGGTTGAACCAATGGACCGAGTCCGGCTTGAAGGCGGCGGCGGACGGACCCGTGAAGGGGATCTTCGCCGCGTCGGCGAGGGAGAACAGCAGGCGCTGTCTGCCCGTGGCCATGTCCATGCGCCAGATGCCGACGTCGTCCGGGGCCTTGACGAGTTTCCACGGGTCGCGTTCGGCTCCGGTCGCGTAGCCGTAGCCGGGGCGGGTGACGTCGAGGCGGGCGAAGTCCGGCGCGAAGGCCGTCTTGCCGTCGGGGCTGAACGTATAGAACGGATGGGGCAGGGTGCGCGTGCGGCCGGACTTCACGTCGAGGACGCGCGTCACGAACCGCCCGCCTTCGCGGTCGTTCCAGGCCACGTCACGGTCCGAGCCCGGGACCCATTGGAGCATGCAACCCTGCTGCCAGTTCCAGGCGTTGGAGCCGCCGAGGTCGATCCAGCGGTCGCCGTCCTGCGTGTCGACCATCCCGACGCGGATCGAGTCGGCCGTCGTCGGCGAGCGGCCGAGGAAGTCCACTTCGTTGGCGAGCACGTGGCGGTCGTCGGCCGAGAACAGGAACTTGTCGTAGTAGCCGCGCCAGTGGAACTTCGGCCCGCGGGTGATCGGGCGGACGCGGGCGGCGGCCGGCGTGGTCGCGCAGCCGGCGACGGCGCCGAGCGAGGCGAGGGCGGAGAGTCTCAGGAAGTCGCGGCGGGGGAGCATACGAGAGTATGGAGTATTGAGTATGGAGTATCGAGCATAGGGAGAGGCAGGACTCAAAGGGGGCACCTTGGGGGAACCGGATGATTGGCGAGGGTGTCTATGACCGAAGCATACTTTCCGGTTTCCGGTCTCCCTTTGAGCGGATGAGTCGCTTCAGGTGGCGGGTGGCAGCCCCGGGTGGCGGGAGTGGCATCAGGTAGGGATGCGATGATATCGCATCCGTGTCGTGGAAGGCCTGCTCAGCGGCCGAGCTCTTCCTCGTCGTCGGCCGGGGGCAGCACGCCTTTGAGCATCGCATCGAGGGTCTTCTGCAGGGCGGCCTTCATCTCGTCGGGCTCGGCCTGGTCGACGGACTTGACCTGCAGGCGGATGGCCTCTTCCTTCCTGCCCTGAAGCCAGCGGAGGCGGGCGAGCGTGTCGAGCTTGTCGGAGTGCGCTTCCTTCGTGAGCTTCACCGACTGCACCGCGCATTTCTCGGCGAGGGCCAGGTTGCGCTTGCCCTCGAAGGCCTTCATCGTGAGCAGGCGCCAGGCGATCTCGTTCATCGCTTCCGCGTCGTCGAACTCCTCTTCGGCCAGCTTGGCCAGCTGCGCGTAGAATTTCGTCGGGTCGCCGCGGGCCAGGCCGATCTGCGCTTCGATCGACTCGCGGAGTTCCTTGCCCTCCTGCGGCGGGAGTACGCCGGCGGCGGCGGGCAGGGCTTTTTCCGCCGCATCGTAATCACGGCGACGCATCGCTTCGGAGAGCGCGTCGAGCTTCGCCTGGGCGGCGGCCATCTCCGGGTCGTTGGGGGCGGTGCCGGCGGGGAGGGCGGGCTTGCTCAGGCGGCGCTGCGGGATCTTATCGGCGATCGGCGGGGCGGCGGCGAGGGGCGTGCCCGTGAGGATGTCGCCGAGCATCTCGGCGGTGAGCTGTCCGGGGTGGCCGGTCCAGGCGATCTTGCCTTCGGCGACCACGAAGGCGTGCGGGATGCCGTTCACCTCGGCGGCCTCGAGCCAGTCCTTGATGAAGGCCTTGCCGCCGAGCGCGACGCGGTAGGACATCTTCTCGCCTTGGTTCTTCAGGAAATCCTTGGCGCGCCGGGCCGAGGCCGCGTCGCGTTCGCCCTCCCAGACGTTGACGCCGGTGATGACGACGCCTTTCTTGCCCATCTGCTTGTGCAGTTCGTTCAGGTGCGGGATGGCGGCGATGCACGGACCGCACCAGCTCGCCCAGCATTCGAAGACGTAGACCTCGCCTTTCTTGAAGTCCTTCACCGCTTCTCCTTGGAGCATCGCCTCGGGGCGCGTGGCCGGAGCCGGGTCGCCGACTTTGAGTCCGGCGGCGGAAAGGGTGGCCGAGAGCAGCAGCAGGAGCAGGGCGCGCATGGGGATGGGGGAGGAATAGGGGAAGGGCGGACGGGAGGCAAGAGGACGGATGACAGAGGGCGGAGGACTGAGTGGAGGCCTGCGTTGAGGACTGAATGGAGGGCTGAATGGATGAGGCACGCTTCAGGTGGCGGGTGGCGGCCCCGGGTGGCAGGTGGCGGGAGGGAGCAACGCCCAGGGGGAACCGGAGACCGGATGGTCGGATCGGGCGACTTGAGGTAGGGAAGCGTCGGCGACGCGTCCGTGTATTCTTCTAAGGTCGCGACACCGTCGCGCCCCTACCTCGAGACAGCTAGGTGGTGACGCGGTCCCGACCCTACCTCGAGGCAGTTTTCCCTAACCGCTAATCGCCGACCGCTTATTTCTTGGCCGGAGCGGCGGGAGCGGCGGCCTTGGCTTCGGCGATGAAGCCGCGGATCTTCTCGTCCGAGAGGGACATCGGGTGGCCGATGTAGGCGATCTTGCCGCCGGCGACGACGAAGCTGCACGGGATGCCGTTCTGGCCGGCCGCGTCCATCCAGGCCTTGCCCATCGCGCCATTGGTGTCCTTGGCGACGGTGTAGTCCATCTGCTTGGTGTTCTTGCGGACGTAGGCGTCGGCGGCTTCGACCCCCGAGGAGACGTGGATGCTGATGACCTGCACGCCGTCGGGCTTGAGCTTGGCCTGCAGTTCCGCGAGGTGCGGGATCGAGGCCACGCAAGGCGGGCACCAGGTCGCCCAGAATTCGATGACGTAGGTCTTCTTCGGGTCGAGCG